>NZ_JACARU010000043.1:0-80852 GCF_013386425.1 Cedecea sp. P7760
CACGTTCACCGTGATCTGAACGTGCAGGGAAAACTGATCTGCAGGTGAACGGGATCACTGAGAAGTGAAATATATCTCCCGGAAGATTTAAAAAGGCTATGTGTGTAAGAGACGGGACCGGGAAATCAAAGCGTGACACCACTCTTAAACAGCGCCAGCTCGCGGAAATCATTTTTCTCGTTGCAGGTTGGCGCGCCGTTAACTTTCTCAACGATCGTCCCGATAAACTGCTCCAGCAGATCAGGCAGGGTGCTGCCGTGCAGCAGCTTCCCGGCGTCAAAATCGATCCAGTGCGGTTTCTTCGCGGCCAGCTCGCTGTTAGTGGCAATTTTCACCGTTGGCACAAACCCGCCGTAGGGCGTTCCGCGCCCGGTGCTAAACAACACCATGTGGCAGCCTGCCCCCGCTAAAGCGCTGGTAGCAACAGCATCGTTGCCGGGCGCGCTCAGCAGGTTTAATCCAGCCTGTTTTAACCTTTCGCCATAGCGAAGGACGTCAACGATTTGGCTTTCACCGGCCTTCTGCGTACAGCCGAGCGATTTCTCTTCGAGCGTGGTGATCCCGCCCGCTTTGTTGCCCGGGGAGGGATTCTCATAAATAGGCTGCCGGTGCTCGATAAAATAGCGTTTGAAGTCGTTGATCATCGCCACCGTTTTCTCGAACGTGGCTTCGTCACGACAGTGGCTCATCAGCAGCCTCTCCGCGCCAAACATTTCCGGTACTTCCGTCAGCACCGTCGTGCCGCCGTTCGCTACGACATAGTCAGAAAAACGGCCCAGCATAGGGTTCGCGGTAATGCCGGAGAGGCCGTCCGAGCCGCCGCATTCGAGCCCGAATTTCAGCTCGCTCAGTTTGCCCGGTTCGCGCCTGTCGTGGCGCATTGCCTCATACAAAGCGTGCAGATGCTCCAGCCCGGCTTCAACCTCATCGTCCTGCTGCTGAAGTGCCATGAAATGGACGCGCTCAGGGTCGTATTCCCCTAAGGTTTCGCGGAACGCGCTAATTTGGTTGTTTTCGCAGCCCAGGCCGACCACCAGCACCGCACCTGCGTTCGGGTGATGCACCATGTTTTGCAGCATGGTGCGGGTGTTGAGATGGTCGTCGCCCAGCTGAGAGCAGCCAAACTGGTGGCTGAACAGCCAGGCCCCGTCGATATCCGGCGCATTGCCCGTCTGCTGCAGAAAACGGCTCAGCATTTGCCGCGCAATGCCGTTCACGCAGCCGACGGTGGGCAGGACCCATAGCTCATTGCGGATGCCAACCGCGCCGTTGCTACGGCGATAAATGCTTACCTCACGGTCGCCGAAAGGTTCCACCGCTGGCACTATTTCCGGCTGGTAGCGATATTCATCGACATCATTAAGGTTAGTGCGCAGGTTATGGGAATGAAGATGCTCCCCGGCGGCGACATCGCAAAGCGCGTGGCCTATCGGCAGGCCGTACTTCACGACGTTTTCCCCTTCGGCAATCGGCTGGAGCGCGAACTTGTGGCCACGGGCGATCGGCTGTCGAAGCCTGAAAGTTTCCGCCGCAGCGCCCACCTCTTCGCCCTCCGCCAGGTCCACCAACGCAACCGCAACGTTATCCAGCGCATGGATCCTGATATATCGCATCTCAGCCTCAGTTCAGCTCAATGGCAAAGTAGTCGCGGGCGTTGTTGAAGCAGATGTTTTGCACCATCTCCCCTAACAGCGGCAAATCTTCAGGCACTTCGCCCGCCTGCACCCAATGGCCAAGCATGCGGCACAAAATGCGGCGGAAGTACTCGTGACGGGTGTAGGAGAGGAAGCTGCGGCTGTCGGTCAGCATACCGACAAAACGGCTCAGCAGGCCGAGCTGTGCAAGCTGGGTCATTTGCCGTTCCATACCGTCTTTCTGATCGTTAAACCACCAGCCGGATCCGAACTGCATTTTTCCCGGCATGCCCTCGCCCTGGAAGTTACCGACCATCGTACCAATCACTTCGTTGTCTCGTGGATTGAGGCAGTAGAGAATGGTTTTAGGCAACAGATTTTCCTCATTCTGTTTGCTCAGCAGCTTCGACAGCGGCTCGGCCAGCGGGCGATCGTTGATGGAATCAAAGCCTACGTCCGGCCCCAGCAGGCGAAACTGGCGCTGGTTATTATTGCGCAGCGCGCCGATGTGGTACTGCTGCACCCAGCCGCGACGGGCGTATTCGGTTCCCAGCCACGCCAGCACCGCCGTTTTAAACTGCGCGGCTTCGGTTTCATTGACCGGATTACCCGCCAGACGACGGGCAAGAATAGCGTCCAGCGTGGCTTCATCCGCTTCGGCAAAGACCACCACGTCCAGCGCATGGTCGGCAACCTTGCAGCCGTGGGCGGCAAAATGATCGAGTCTTTTACCTAACGCCGCCTGAAGATCGCCGAAGCGGCGGATGTCGGTATCAGAAACCGCTGACAGCGTCGAAATGTAGTCGCTGAACGTTGCCTGCTCGATATTAAAGGCCTTGTCCGGGCGCCAGCTCGGCAGCACTTTGACGTCGAAGCTGCCGTCTTTAGCTACGGCGGCGTGGTGCTCCAGAGAGTCCACCGGATCGTCGGTTGTCCCCACCATTTTCACGTTCATCTGCTGCATGATGCCGCGGGCGGTGAATGCGTCCTGCTCCAGCAGCCCGTTGCACTGATGCCAGATTTCATCCGCCGTTGCCGGGGAAAACAGCTTGCCGGTGATGCCAAACGGGCGGCGCAGCTCCAGATGCGTCCAGTGATACAGCGGATTGCCAAGGGTGTGCGGCACCGTTGCCGCCCAGGCGTCAAACTTTTCGCGATCGCTGGCATCGCCGGTACAAAGCCGCTCGGCCACGCCGTTAGTGCGCATCGCGCGCCACTTGTAGTGATCCCCTTTCAGCCAGATGTCATACAGGTTTTTAAAGCGATAGTTGTCGGCTATTTGCTGCGGCGGCAGATGGCAGTGGTAGTCAAAAATGGGCTGTGATTTCGCGTAGTCGTGATACAGGCGGCGGGCGAATTCGGTATCAAGAAGAAAATCTTCGGTCATAAACGGGGCCATAGTGGAGCGTCCTCAGCAAAGAGCGTTTCTGTGCTTGTGCATGATGGAACAAAGTTATCACACCAATTTTTAGGCAACGACCTCAATTTTGCGTTAAAGCTCACAAAACAGACACATCAATCCCGCCTTCTCACGGCAAAACAGGGCTAAATCCCGCACCATTTCTGGCTTCAAGCCGCTATCCAGCATGGTATTACCTGAAAATGCTTTTGTGATATCACTCAACTTATAAAGATGTATGACAAGTTATCTTTCAAGCCGTCGCAGTACCTCTTGCCGGGCAACGCTTGCCACGGCCCATAGGTGACAAGAGCAGGAACGGCAGCCGGTTTACCTGGAACAACGTTCACAATAAAGACGGGATGGGGTTATAAATGCGAAAAATTAAAGGCTTACGCTGGTACATGATAGCGCTGGTGACGCTGGGCACCGTGCTGGGCTATCTGACCCGTAACACGGTGGCCGTTGCGGCCCCCACGCTGATGAGCGAGCTGAATATCACCACGCAGCAGTATTCGTGGATCATTGCAGCTTATTCAGCTTGTTATACCATTATGCAGCCGGTTGCTGGCTACCTGCTGGACGTGCTCGGCACCAAAGTTGGCTACGCGGTGTTTGCCGTGGCCTGGGCGATATTCTGTGGCGCAACCGCTCTCGCGGGTAGCTGGGGCGGCCTGGCGCTAGCCCGTGGCGCGGTCGGTGCCGCTGAAGCGGCGATGATCCCCGCCGGATTAAAGGCCAGCAGCGAGTGGTTCCCCGCCAAAGAGCGCTCTATTGCGGTGGGCTACTTCAACGTGGGCTCTTCCATTGGGGCAATGATTGCCCCGCCGCTGGTGGTCTGGGCCATTGTGATGCACAGCTGGCAGATGGCATTTATGATAACCGGCGTGCTGAGTTTTATCTGGGCAATGGTCTGGCTGTGGTTCTATAAAAATCCGCGTGATCAGAAAAAGCTCTCCAGCGAAGAGCGCGAATACATCATTAGCGGCCAGGAAGCCCATCACCAGACTGATAACACGAAAAAGATGTCGGCCTGGAAAATCCTGCGCAACCGCCAGTTCTGGGGCATCGCTCTGCCGCGCTTCCTGGCAGAACCTGCGTGGGGCACATTCAACGCCTGGATCCCTCTGTTCATGTTTAAAGCCTACGGCTTTAATCTGAAAGAGATTGCGATGTTCGCGTGGATGCCGATGCTTTTCGCCGACTTTGGCTGCATTCTTGGGGGTTATTTGCCGCCGCTGTTCCAGCGCTGGTTTGGCGTCAACCTGATTGTTTCCCGCAAGCTGGTCGTGACGATGGGCGCGGTATTGATGATTGGCCCTGGCACCATTGGCCTGTTTACCAGCCCTTACGTGGCGATTGCTTTGCTCTGCGTGGGCGGATTTGCACACCAGGCGCTGTCCGGCGCGTTAATCACCCTGTCTTCCGACGTTTTCGGGCGTAACGAGGTGGCGACGGCTAACGGACTGACGGGAATGGCAGCCTGGACTGCCAGCACGCTGTTTGCTCTGGTTGTAGGTGCCCTGGCCGACACAATGGGCTTCAGCCCGCTCTTCGCGGCGCTTGCCGTGTTCGATCTTCTCGGCGCGATTGTTATCTGGACGGTGCTGAAAAACCAGTCTGCCAGCGAACTTGCGGCCGAGAGCGTCGTGCCAAACGCCGTGACACAATCCTGATCTCTGATGTCGCCTACGGGCGGCATTTCTCACCCTCGTTGCTAGAGCGCTATCGGAAAAAGTGGTATAACAAATTCACTCACGCGCAGCCCTCTTCCGGAGCAACTTATGGACGCCATTGAACCCCGCCGCCTTTACCAGCAGCTCGCCGCCGAACTTAAGCAACGTATTGAAACAGGTGTTTACCGGGTCGGAGAAAAACTGCCTGCGGAGCGTTACATTGCGGAAGAAAAAAACGTCAGCCGCACCGTTGTCCGTGAAGCCATTATCATGCTGGAAGTTGAAGGATACGTTGAGGTACGCAAAGGCTCAGGCATTCACGTCATGTCCAGCCAGGCGAAGTACATGACCGTGCCGGACGAGCGCTTTGAATTTGCCAATTATGGCCCTTTCGAACTTTTGCAGGCGAGGCAGCTTATTGAGAGCAATATTGCCGAGTTTGCCGCCACCCAGGTCACCAAGCAGGATATTGTGAAGCTGATGGAGATCCAGGAAAAGGCGCGAAACGAGCAAACGTTTCGTGATTCTGAGTGGGATCTCCAGTTTCATGTGCAGGTTGCGCTGGCAACGCAAAACGGCGCGCTGGCGACTATCGTAGAAAAAATGTGGAGCCATCGCGTTCACAATCCATACTGGAAGAAACTGCACGAACACATCGATATGCGCCCGGTGGATAACTGGTGCGACGACCACGATCAGATTCTTAAAGCACTGATTAGGAAAGATTCTCATGCTGCGAAGCTGGCCATGTGGCAGCACCTCGAAAATACCCGCCAGATGCTGTTTAACGCCACCAGCGACGATTTTGAATTCAACGCCGACCGCTATTTATTTGCTGAAAATCCGGTGGTTCATCTGGATACGGCCGCAAACGGTCAAAAATAGTCATTTTTCCCGCCGAGGGTAAGCAAACCATAAATAGTGTCAGCGTTTGTAAATACCCTCGCCAGCCTCTCCCCCAGTAAGCAAAATCATTGCTCAACGAACTGCAAATACTGTGACGTGTAACGCGTAGTTTTGTTACAATTAGATGCAATTTCACCGTCTGTGTGGGCTTCGCGCCCTCTCGCTGTCGTTTCAGGTCATGTTATTTCGACTCAGCGGCGCGGGCAGTGGGTTGTAGCCAGCAAATGATAATAAAAACCATGCTGCATTCTGCTCATCCGTTTACACCGGCGACCTAAACGAAGTGCCAGGAACCCTGAATGGAACTACTGACTCAACTGCTCTCCGCTCTCTGGAGCCAGGATTTTGAAACGCTCTCCAATCCGTCAATGATTGGCATGCTCTATTTTGTGCTGTTCATGATTTTATTTCTTGAGAACGGCCTGCTTCCGGCGGCGTTTTTACCCGGCGATAGCCTGTTGGTGCTGGTCGGCGTTCTGATTGCCAAAGGAACAATGGGTTTCCCGGAAACGATCGCGCTGCTCACCATTGCCGCGAGCCTCGGCAGCTGGCTTGGCTACATCCAGGGGCGCTGGCTCGGGAATACGCGCCTCGTGCAAAACTGGCTTTCGCACCTGCCGGCCCATTATCACCAGCGTTCACACCAGCTCTTCCATAAACACGGGCTGTCTGCGCTGCTGGTTGGCCGCTTTATCGCTTTTGTTCGCACTCTGTTGCCAACTATTGCCGGATTATCGGGTCTTAGCAGCACCCGCTTCCAGTTCTTCAACTGGATGAGCGGCCTGCTGTGGATATTGATTCTGACTACCCTGGGCTATTTGCTGGGCAAAACGCCGGTCTTCCTGAAGTACGAAGACGCCTTAATGTCGTGCCTGATGCTGATCCCGGTGGTGCTTCTGGTCATCGGTCTGGTCGGTTCGTTAATCGTGCTTTGGCGTAAAAAACGCGGCCAAAGTAGCTAGAGGGATTCGATGAAATTAGCATTCACACGCCGCCTGAGGGCGGCGCTGCTTGTTGGAGCCCTGGCGATTGCTTCGCTGATGGTGTGGTCCAGCATGCAGAATCAGGATTCAACCCTCGAAATTCGTGCCTCACGGCAGGGTGGAAGCATTCCCGACGGTTTTTATGTCTGGCACCACCTTGATGCCAACGGCATTCGTTTCAAAAGCATTACGCCGCTCAACAACACGCTGCTGGTAACGTTTGACTCCAGCGCCCAGAGCGAAGCCGCGAAAGAAGTGCTGAACCGCACGCTGCCGCAAGGGTACGTAATTGCCCAGCAGGACAGCGATAAAGACGCGCTAGCATGGCTCTCTATTCTGCGCCCTGACCACAATCATCTCGGCTAATCTCCTTTCTCTCTGTCTGAATTTGCTATCATCTTCTGGGTTTTTAGCCAATTCATGACTATGCTTTAGCTGTTTTTACCGCTATTCATCAGCGCTTTTTCGACACTCTGGAACGACGCATGGAGTATGATCGCCTGATACTTTTATGAGTCATCTTACAATGGAAGGTTTAACCATGAATTACCGCACCGTACTGGCACTTGCTTTACTCACCCTGACCTCTGCCGCCCAGGCAAATACCCTTTGCAGCGAGAAAGAGCAGGATATTCAACGCGAGATTGGCTATGCGGAAAAACACAACAATCAGCACCGTATTGATGGTCTGAAAAAAGCCCTGAGCGAAGTACGCGAAAACTGCAGCGACGCCGGCCTGCGCGCCGAGCACCAAAAGAAGATTGCTAAGCAGAAAGCTGAAATCGAAGAGCGTAAAGCCGATCTCGTTGAAGCCCGTCAGAAGGGTGACCCGGACAAAATCACCAAACGCGAAAAGAAACTTGCAGAAGCAGAAGATAGCCTCAAAGCTTTAGAGAAGCGTGATTACTGATTGTGTAGTCGCAGACTTTAAGGATCCACCTCAAACACTCGGAGAGAACTATGTCAAAAGATACTACGTCAGAACATTTACGCGCTGAGTTGAAATCCCTGGCAGATACGCTTGAAGAAGTCCTGAGTGCTTCCACGGACAAGTCAAAAACCGAACTGGATAAACTGCGTACCAAAGCGGAAAAAACGCTCAAAGAGAGCCGTGACCGCCTCGGTGAAACCAGCGAAGCCATCGCCAAACAAACCCGCGAAGCCGCAGCCAAAGCGGATGATTACGTCCGCGAGAACCCGTGGACCGGCGTTGGCATTGGCGCGGCGGTAGGCGTCGTGCTGGGTGTGCTGCTGGCGCGTCGTTAAGATGGCGGATTCTCACCAAAGCCAGGGGCCGGGCAAAAGCGTACTCGGCATTGGCCAACGGCTGGTCACCATTCTGGTCGGCATGGTCGAAACGCGCGTTCGTCTTGCCGTGGTTGAGCTGGAAGAGGAGAAATCACACCTCGTTCAGCTGCTGCTGATGCTCGGCCTGACCATGCTGTTCGCCGCGTTTGGCTTAATGAGCCTGATGGTCCTGATTATCTGGGCCGTCGACCCGCAGTATCGCCTCAACGCCATGATTGCAACGACGGTTGTACTGCTGTCGCTGGCGCTGATTGGCGGTATCTGGACGCTGCGAAAATCCCGTCAATCCACCCTGCTGCGCCATACCCGCCGCGAGCTGGAAAACGACAGGGCCTTGCTGGAAGAGGATAAGTAATGAGCGATGCAGAACGTGCAAAGCGAAAAGCGTATCTGCTCAGCCAGGTTCAGCAGCAGCGGCTTGATCTCAGCGCGGCAAGACGCGACTGGCTGCAGGTCACCGGCCCGTACGATCGCGGCTGGAACACGTTACTCAGCCTGCGTAGCTACGTCATGATAGCCAGTAGCGTACTGGCTATCTGGACGGTGAAGCACCCGGGCAGATTTATGCGCTGGGCAAAACGAGGATTTGGCGCCTGGAGCACCTGGCGACTTATCCGCAATACGCTGAATCCGCCCTCGCGCTAAGCTTAAAACACCGCCTCTGGCGGTGTTTTTATTTGCCCCATTCAAGCCCTTTTACCCCGTAGTTTTACTTTTCCCGCTTAGTTCACTCAGGATATTTGAAGGACTTAGACAGTTTTCCTTGCTAACAATCCTTTTTCACCCCGTCTATTATCCTCTCCATCGACAGCAAGCGCCGGTAATTACTGGAGTTTGCACCCCTTTTAAGCCCTGGCCGAGTAAGCCGGAAAAAAAGAACCGCTGGAGAGTAAAATGAAAAAATTAGAAGATGTTGGCGTACTGGTTGCTCGTATTCTGATGCCAATCCTGTTTATTACCGCTGGCTGGGGCAAAATTACCGGTTATGCAGGCACCCAACAGTACATGGAAGCGATGGGCGTGCCGGGCGCACTGCTGCCGCTGACCATCCTGCTTGAGTTCGGCGGCGGCCTGGCCATTCTGTTCGGCTTCCTGACCCGTACTACCGCGCTGATTACCGCGCTGTTTACCGTACTGACGGCGTTCCTGTTCCACAGCAACTTCGCAGAAGGCGTGAACTCCATTATGTTTATGAAGAACTTCACCATCGCGGGTGGCTACCTGCTGCTGGCGGTCTTCGGCCCGGGCGCCATCAGCCTTGACCGCGTACTGAATAAAAAATGGTAAGCGTTCTATACTGATGAACACTGAGAAAGCGAAGACACCGTCTTCGCTTTTTTGCTATTGAGGAGGAGAAAAAATGGGACAACTCATCGACGGCGTATGGCATGACGTCTGGTACGACACCAAATCGACCGGCGGCCGCTTTAAACGTTCGGAATCCGCCTTCCGCAACTGGCTAACCGCCGACGGCGCACCCGGCCCAACGGGAAAAGAGGGATTTGCCGCGGAGAAAGACCGCTATCATCTTTATGTTTCTCTTGCCTGCCCCTGGGCACACCGCACGCTGATTGTGCGTAAGCTGAAAGGGCTTGAACCGTTTATCTCCGTTTCCGTCGTCAACCCGCTGATGCTGCAAAACGGCTGGACGTTTGCCGAGGATTTTCCGGAGGCAACCGGCGACACGCTTTATCACCACGATTTTCTCTATCAGCTCTACCTGCAGGCCGATCCTCACTACACCGGCCGCGTGACGGTGCCCGTGCTTTGGGACAAGAAAAACCAGACAATAGTCAGCAATGAGTCCGCAGAAATCATTCGTATGTTTAATACGGCCTTTGATGCTCTCGGTGCCCGTGCAGGGGATTATTACCCTGACGCTTTAAAAAGCGAGATTGATGAGCTGAACGGCTGGATTTATGACACGGTAAATAACGGCGTGTACAAATCAGGTTTTGCCACCTCTCAGGAAGCCTATGACGAAGCCGTGGAGAAAGTCTTTACTTCCCTGGCACGCCTTGAGCAAATCCTCGGTCAGCATCGCTACTTAACCGGCCAGCAGTTGACCGAAGCGGATATTCGCCTGTGGACCACTCTGGTGCGCTTTGACCCGGTGTACGTCACCCACTTTAAGTGCGATAAGTACCGCATCAGTGATTACCCAAATCTTTACGGCTTCCTGCGCGATATCTATCAGATACCCGGCGTGCGTGAAACGGTAAGCTTCCCGCATATCCGCACTCACTATTATTGCAGCCACAAAACCATCAACCCAACGGGCATTATTTCCATCGGCCCTGCTCAAGATTTAGACGAGCCGCACGGGCGCGATGAGCGGTTTAGGAAGCGTTAGGAATATTCAGTACAACAACGATTTACGGCCAATGTATTCACGACTATCCTTGAGTCGATCGCTTATCGTTCAGGTGATTGTCGGATAATTAAGGCAGGCCTTAAATGGATTGGTATTTCAAAGCACTAACAAATTACATTGGGTTTGGCGGCCGTGCGCGCCGCAAAGAATACTGGATGTTTCATCTGGTGAACTTCGTTCTGGCGGCGGTGCTAAGCGTGCTGGATAAGATGCTTGGGCTACACATTTATAAAGACGAAGGTGCGCTCACCACGATTTACAGCGTCCTGGTTTTCCTGCCGCTTTGGGCAGTACAGTTCCGTCGCCTGCACGACACCGATCGCTCTGCCTGGTGGCTGCTGTTGCTGTTAATTCCGATTGTCGGTTGGTTGATCATTCTGGCATTCAACTGCCAGGACGGCACCCCGGCAACCAACCGCTTCGGGCCAGATCCTAAAGCCCCGAACCTCTACTAAACAAAAAGGGCGTACCTTTCGGTGCGCCCTTTTCTTATCAGACCGACGCGCTTAAAAAGCCTGTTCGTTCTGCTGTTCCGCTTTCTTCGCCAGGCCATCCAGCAGTTTCTGGTGAATACCGCCGAAACCGCCGTTGCTCATGACCAGAATGTGGTCGCCCGGCTGTGCCGTTTTCACCACCATTTCCGCCAGCGTGTCCACATCTGCGCTCCAGTGTGCCGGCTGCACGCAGGCTTCGGCGACTTCAGCCACCTGCCAAGGAATATGCTGCGGCTGAAGCAGGAAGACTTCGTCTGCGCGCCCCAGCGACGGCGCCAGATCATCTTTGCAGACGCCCATCTTCATGGTGTTTGAACGAGGCTCCAGCACGGCCAGAATACGTGCGGTGCCGCCCACTTTCCCACGCAGGGCTGCCAGCGTCGCCAGAATAGCCGTTGGGTGGTGAGCAAAATCGTCATAAACCGTGACGCCATGCGCTTCGCCGCGCAGTTCAAGGCGGCGGCGTGCGTTAACAAAACCATCCAACGCCTGAGCGGCATCGGCCGGGGTCACGCCAACGTGGCGAGCGGCGGCAATAGCCATCAGCCCGTTATGCATGTTGTGCTCGCCGACTAGCTGCCAGTTCACGTTGCCCACGCATTCCCCGTCCAGATACACTTCCCACTGAGAAGCATCGGTGGTCAGTTTCTTCGCCTGCCAGTGGCCTTGCTCGCCCACCAGTTCCTGCTCGCTCCAGCAGCCCATGGCGAGGGTTTGCTTCAGATTAGCGTCATTTTCCGGCCAGATGATTTTTCCCTGACCCGGCACGATGCGCACGAGGTGGTGGAACTGCTTCTGGATAGCTTTCAGGTCGTCAAAGATATCGGCGTGATCGAACTCAAGGTTGTTGAGGATCAGCGTGCGCGGGCAGTAATGCACAAATTTGGAACGCTTGTCGAAGAACGCGCAGTCATATTCATCGGCTTCAATCACGAAGAATGGGCTGTCACCCAGGCGAGCGGACACTTCAAAGTTGCCCGGCACGCCGCCAATGACAAAACCAGGCTTGTAGCCGCAGGCTTCCAGAATCCAGGTGGCCATACCGGCCGTCGTGGTTTTCCCGTGCGTCCCCGCAACCGCAATCACCCAGCGGTCACGCAGCACAAAGTCATGCAGCCACTGCGGGCCAGACATATAAGGAATGCCCTGTTCCAGAACGGCTTCCACACACGGATTCCCGCGCGTCATCGCGTTACCGATGATAACCAGATCAGGATGTGGGTCGAGCTGGCTGGCGTCATAACCTTCGATTAACGAGATCCCCTGCTCTTCAAGCAGCGTACTCATCGGTGGGTAAACATTGGCGTCCGAGCCCGTCACTTCATGCCCTAAAGAGCGTGCCAGCATCGCCAGGCCGCCCATAAAGGTGCCACAGATCCCTAGAATGTGAATGCGCATACGAAACTTTCCTTTTTTTGTTTGGCGCACATTCTAACCGCATGGCTCAGGAGGTGAAACGCATTTCAGGATATTCCTTATCTTGCTGGCGCGATTCACCTGTGCGCGACAATTTGAAAATTTGTTAAGATTGTTGCGATCGCTTTATCCAACATAATGATGCAGGGAAAGTGTTATGAAAACGTTAGGTGAATTTATTGTCGAAAAACAGCATGAGTTTTCGCATGCAACCGGTGAGCTCACGGCTTTACTGTCGGCAATAAAGCTGGGCGCTAAAATCATCCACCGCGATATCAATAAGGCCGGTCTGGTTGATATCCTGGGGGCGAGCGGTGCCGAAAACGTGCAGGGAGAAGAGCAGCAAAAACTCGACCTGTTCGCAAACGAAAAACTCAAGGCAGCGCTGAAAGCACGCGGCATTGTGGCCGGTATCGCCTCTGAAGAAGAAGACGATATCGTCGTCTTTGAAGGCGCCGAGCAGGCAAAATACGTCGTGCTGATGGACCCGCTTGACGGCTCTTCTAACATCGACGTCAACGTTTCTGTTGGCACCATCTTCTCTATCTACCGCCGCATTACGCCGGTCGGTACGCCGGTCACCGAAGAAGATTTCCTTCAGCCGGGCAACCAGCAGGTCGCCGCTGGCTACGTAGTGTATGGCTCGTCGACCATGCTGGTTTACACCACCGGCTGCGGCGTACACGCCTTCACCTACGATCCTTCCCTTGGCGTGTTCTGCCTGAGCCAGGAACGTATGCGCTTCCCGGAGAGAGGCAACACCTACTCCATTAACGAAGGCAACTACATTAAATTCCCGAACGGCGTGAAGAAGTACATCAAGTTCTGCCAGGAAGAAGATACCGCCAGCAAGCGCCCGTACACCTCGCGCTACATTGGCTCCCTGGTGGCGGACTTCCACCGTAACCTGCTGAAAGGCGGGATTTATCTCTATCCAAGCACCGCCAGCCACCCGGAAGGCAAGCTGCGTTTACTGTATGAAGGTAACCCGATGGCGTTCCTTGCGGAACAGGCCGGCGGTAAAGCCAGCGACGGTAAAGAGAGAATTCTGGATATCATCCCAACCACGCTACACCAGCGCCGCCCGTTCTTCGTCGGCACTCAGCATATGGTCGAGGACGTAGAGCGCTTTATTCGCGAATACCCGGACGCCTGATTTACTCTGCACCATATGCCTCTTCCCCAGGGAAGAGGCATTAATCGATTAATAACGGAACGAGGCCATCGCGGCGACCAGCTGCTGCGACTGCTCTTCCAGCGAATGCGTGGCGGCGGTGGACTGCTCGACCAATGCCGCGTTCTGCTGCGCCGCCTCATCCATCTGGCTTACCGCAATATTCACCTGCTCAATACCGTGGCTCTGTTCGTTAGAGGCATTGGCAATTTCGCGAACCAGTTTGGTCATCCGCATAATTTCTTCGGCGATTTCGTCCATAGTTTCCCCGGCCTGCTGCGCCAGATCGCTGCCCTCACCCACGTGGGTCTGAGAGTTAGAGATCAGGGTACGGATCTCTTTTGCAGCTTCCGCGCTGCGGCTTGCCAGAGTACGAACTTCACCGGCCACCACGGCAAAACCACGGCCTTGCTCACCCGCCCGGGCCGCTTCAACCGAGGCGTTAAGCGCCAGAATATTAGTCTGGAAAGCGATGCCGTCGATAACGCTCAGAATGTCGGCAATACGGCCTGCGCTGCCTGAGATGTCGCGCATTTTTTCAATCACGTAGCAAACCATTTCGCTGCCGCGGTCGGCGGTGTCGGAAACCACTTTAGCCAGCTTGTGTGCCTGCTCCGCGTTGTCGGCGTTTTGTTTTACCGTCGCGGTAATTTGCTCCATGCTGGCCGCGGTTTCTTCCAGAGATGTCGCGGTAGATTCCGTACGCTGGGAGAGATTGAGGTTGCCTGCCGCCAGCTCGCGGCTGCCGGTATCAATCTGTGAAGAAGCGTCACGCACGCGGCTGACGGATTCCACCAGCGAGGTTCTCATCGCCACAATCGCGCCGGCAAGACGGCCAAATTCGTTATTGCCCGTTTGCGGAAGCGGCTGGGTTAAATCCCCTTCCGCCACAAACTCCAGCTGATGAATTGCCTCATCCAAAGGCTTCAGCAGCAGGTGGCGCAGCGCCAGCCAGACCAGCACAATAATGGCGGCAGTCAGCAGCGCGGCGAGAATAATAAAGCCCAGAACGATTTTTTTGTGCAGCTGTACGGCTGCTACTTCGCTGTTGCCGCGCGCTTCACCCCAGCGCTGGAATGCCTGCACGTCGTTATCAAACTTCAGCCCCAGCGGGATCAGGCTTTTTTCCAGCAGATCGTAATAGTCATCCGGGCTTTGTTTTTGTAACGCGGCCAGCATCGGGGTAATCCCCTGCGCCTGATAGGTGCCAAAGCTTTGCGCCAGGCTGGCAAGCAGCGCGTTGCCCTGGTCGTCGTTCACGCCGCTGTCGATAACGGACTTGAGGTTTTTCTGCGCCTGGCCAACTTCACCGGCAATGTTTTTCGTGGCTTTTGTCGCATCGTCCAGCATGCCTATTTCCATCTGGCGTACCGCCTGGCTTGCCTCATTGCGGGCACGAAGCAGCAGAATATAACCATCGCTAAGGCGCACCATTTGCTCTCCCTGCAGGCGGTTTATGCGCTCAAGAGAGGAGGAACTTTGCTGCAGGGCATAAATGCCGATGCCGCTTACAACCAACAGCAAGAACGTCATAACCGCTAACAGCGTCAGCAGCCCCGTACGAATCGACAAATTTCTCAACATGCTACATTCCCGGTTAACGATGGCTCATGAATAAAGTAGTGAGCGTGTTATCGGCAATTTTCGGAAAATGTTTAATCAGTTTGCGTTATTTATGCTCGTTAAGTGCTTGTTGCGGTGATGTTTACCTCAATCATGACAATGGCGTGACGCCAGGCTTCCGTAGCCTAAAGCAGCGGATTTGGCGGCGAGAAGGGTCGCGGTCAAAAAACAGCAAAAGACATTTAACCGCAGTTGGCTATAATATCGGGCACTTGAAATACACCAGGTTAAAGGAAACAGACATGAGCTTACTCAACGTCCCAGCGGGTAAAGATCTGCCGGAAGATATCTACGTTGTTATCGAAATCCCTGCTAACGCTGACCCAATCAAATACGAAGTAGACAAAGAGAGCGGCGCGCTGTTTGTTGACCGTTTCATGTCTACCGCGATGTTCTATCCGTGCAACTACGGCTACATCAACCACACCCTGTCTCTGGACGGTGATCCGGTTGACGTGCTGGTCCCAACGCCATACCCACTGGAGCCAGGTAGCGTTATCCGTTGCCGCCCAGTTGGCGTGCTGAAAATGACCGATGAGTCTGGCGAAGACGCGAAGCTGGTTGCCGTGCCGCACACCAAACTGAGCAAAGAGTACGATCACATCAAAGATGTGAACGACCTGCCAGAACTGCTGAAAGCGCAGATCACTCACTTCTTCGAGCACTACAAAGATCTCGAGAAAGGCAAATGGGTGAAAGTTGACGGTTGGGACAACGCCGAAGCCGCTAAAGCTGAAATCATCGCCTCTTTCGAACGCGCTAAGAAGTAAGTTAGCCCGGAAGAAAAAACACCGCCTGAGGGCGGTGTTTTTGTTTATTCGATGATGGCCTGGAGTCTGGCTAAAACTTCCTCGACAACGTCTGCCGGCGCTGTTTCGCGTTTCTGCGCCCCGCGGCATTCAAGATCTACCATTCTGGCCTGGTTAATTAATACCACGCCGCAGGTCTCTGTCCCGCATCCACTCAGGGATACGGCAAAACCTGCGTCCCTTGCGTAATTTCCGCCCTGGGTTATAGGTGCCACTAGCGCAGTGCCCGTCTGGTTAAATGCCCGGGTTGAAAGCACAAGAGCAGGACGGCCTTCCCCCTGTTGCTCCCGGCCAACGGCGGGATTGAACCCCACAAGAACAATATCTCCCCTTTCAAAATCCCCTCGTCTCACCATACTTCTTTCCCGACCGGGTTATCCTTGCCCCAAATGTCTTCTTCAGAAAATTTTGGCGCCGACGGGTCGCCATGAGCTAATAGCTCATCCAGGGTATATTTTTTCCTTGCGGGTTTCATAATCAGCTGATTATCAATCACTTCTGCCTCCATGCTTTGTCCGATTTTTACGCCTAGCTCATCCATTAGTGCACCGGGAATGACCATACCAGCACTGTTCCCCCATTTTTTGATGGTGATGCGCATGCTCTCTCCTGACAGATAAAGTTATACGAAGTATAAACAAATCTGCTCAAGATATCGTCAGTTATAAAAGGGACTCGGCAGAATAGCCAGCATGAAAGGGAAGCTGATTAACATTATGGGAGCGACTTCCCAGCATGTGTTGCAAAACCAGAAGGGGAGACAAATAGATGGGAGGCAGGCAAAAAAAACGGCCACGTGTTGGCGTGGCCGCTTAGGTTTGCTTAGTTCTTTTCTCGATCCAGCCAGTTACCGCTGTCGATGCGGGTTAACCCCTCCACCGGGCGCTGGTAGACGTACATCCACGCGCCGCCGTAAGGTGTCTGAATCAGCTGACGGCTGTACTCGCCCCCTTTGGTGCGCAGCGCGTCAAGCTCGGAAAGCGTGGAGGCATCTATTCGGTAAACTTCTCCCAATACCACGCCATCTCCCGGCACGGCGCCTGGATAATGCCCAAGGCTATACAACACGTAGTTTTCCTGCGTGTGGTCGCCCAGCCACTGGGCGTTGGTCATCCAGTGGCTGTTGCCTTGTTTGCGTCGTAAACTGCCGTAAACAAATATTCGCATTGCTAAAACTCAAACTGATAGAGCAGATCTAGTGCCTGATCTACGCCAGACACCGCTTCCAGATATAGCTTAGGCATCAGACGATAACGCAGCGTTAACGTCGCCAGAGAGTCAAAAATACCTACGCCATACTTAACCTGTAGACCCGGCAGTACATAGCCGCTGACCACCACCTGAGAGGAATCACCCACCCCTGCGGTATCGAGCGCCAGATTGCTTACGCCAAACGTCTCGCCGATTTTACCCACAACCTGACCACTTTGTGCAACCCCCAGGCCCACAAGCATTGACGTCATGGCGTCGCCGTCGTTGCCGGAAGTGTCCAAACCCTGGCCGCGAAGCAGGTAGGACAAGGCTTCCTGCTGCGACATTGCCGGGTCAGAGAATATTTCAGCTTTGGGTTCATCTGCCGGGCCGGTCACGCGCACGCCCGCCGTAACGCTGTTTTCGGTCGAGTCAGGGTTACGAATAGCTTCGATATTCAGATATGGGTTGTCCGGTGGGCCAGAGAACAGCAGTTCACCTTTGCGGACGATAAGATCCTGACCGTACGCGTGGAAGCGCCCCTGCGGGATATTTATCTGGCCGTTCAGGCCCAGCCCCTGTTTGTCCTGAACCATTTTCAGGTCACCGGTCAGGCGAGCTTTCAGGCCAAAGGCATCCAACCGCACGTTGTTGCCAACGTGAATCGTCAGGTTGCTGTTGATAGGGATCCCGGCGGACTGCGGATTAACCGGCTTCAGCTCTTTGTCCAGCATCACTTCGTCGCTGGAGACGCCAACGGCGCTTTCCGGCACGTCATGCACGACAATACGCGCCCAAGGCACATCCACGTTCCCGTTAAGGGTGAACAGGCTTGGCGTCGCCACAAACTCAATGTCCGGGGAAACGTCCAGCCGCACCATCGGCGGAACGGTGATACGCACTTTGCTGCCCTTCGCGGCAATGCGTGCCCGCCAGTTGTCGATTTGCGTCCAGTCGGCATCGCCGCTCAACACAATCTGCCCCTGCTTGGTACGCACCACGCCCTGCAGCGTGGAGTTCATGCCGTTGAAGTTCATGGCAATCTGGCTCGGCTGCATGTCGAACGGCATGAAGTTGCCTTCAACATCTACGCCATTAAGCTGCATTTGCCCGAACATCTGCGGCCGTTCAAGGTTCCCGCCAAGACGCAGGTTCGCATTTAGCGTCCCGTCAGCTTTTTCACCTTTCGAGAAGATGGCGTTGGCAATCGCCAGGGAGAAGTTGCGAATATTGACGTTGCCGCCAAGGTTACGCCGCCCCTGTGGATCGGTGATTTGCACCTGGCCGTCAAACTGCCCGTTATTCGCCACCTTCACCAGCCAGCCAAGCTGAGCGCGGTTATTTTTCAGTTCGGCGTTGAGATTCAGCGTGTCGAAGGCAACCGGCAAGGTATTGCCATTCACCACCTGCGCCACCTTCACGCCACGCCCGCTGAGCGTGACCTGGCCCTGCGGCAGGCCACCGGCTTCGCTGTCCCAGCTCACGTCAGCCTTACCGGTAAATACGCCGCTGGCCTGAGTATCCGCCGGCATCACCGGTTTGAGCATGGCCAGATCGAAGCGGTTGAGGTTAACCAGCGCCCGGCCTTTCGCCCCGGCGTCGATAGTTTGCGGCACACAAAGCTCGGCATTCGGGTTTACCCAGCAGTGCGGGCCAATGGCGATTTTCTGTTCTTTGTTGCGGAAGTCCAGCGTCAGCTCGCGGTTTAGCGCCCACGGCCCCACCGGCGTCTCAAAGCGGGTATCACTGAGCTTGCCGCGCCAGCGCTCTTCGTTGCGATCGAAGCTACCGCTCAGGTTAAGGCGTCCGGAAACCGGCTCTCCCTGAACGCGTAGCTGAAGCTGATGCTGTTTCTCATCGCCCTTCGCTTCCAGCGTGACCAGGTCAACCTTCACGCCCGGCTGAGCCACTCGCTCTACGCGCAGGTTGAGGTTACCGGCGATTTGGTCGCTCGATTTCACATCGCCTTTCAGCAGAACCCTGGCAATCGTCAGCTCCTGCCAGCGCAGGCCGTTTGCGGTCAGGTCAGCCAGCAGCTGCGGGGCTTTCACGTCACCGCGAACCTTCACAATACCTTTCGCCGTGCCGCCCAGCCCCGGCAGGGCGTTGTCCAGGTTCGGGGCATTAATGTTGGCGTCGAGGTTCAGCTCTTTCTCACCCAGCTCCCCTTTGACGTCCACGGTATTGCGGCCCAGCTCCAGATGCAGGCCCGGCACCTTCCACTGCATGTAGTTGTTGCCCTGCAGCGTGCCCTGAACGTTGACCTTATTCTGCTTCACGTTGCCCGCAAGCTTCAGCTCAGGAATATCCAGCTGCCAGCTGCCGCCATACAGGCTACCGCGCGTTTTAATTTTGCCATCAAGCTTTGCAGGCCAGTCCGGGAACTGCTTCGCGGTGTTGATTCCGGCAAGCGTTAATTCCCCGCGCCAGCTGATCGCTTTGCTCCAGTCCACCAGCGCTTTCAGGTCAGTGTTGCCCTGCAGCGCGGCCACGCGCAGCTTATCGAGGCTAAACTGCTGTTCGTTTCCTTTGCCGTCCAGCGTGATGGTAGCAGGCGGCACCTGGTCACCCTTCACGGCGGTGCTAAAGGCAAGCTTGTAGTCGGTCATTTTGCCGGTCAGGCGAAGCTTAAGGTCGTCGGCCTGATATTGCTTCGCGCCGGTCAGCGGCCAGTAAAGCTGCTTGCTGTCCAGCTCGATATTCAGCGGCAATCCGGCTTCCGCAAGGCGGGTTTGGGCATTCAACTGCATCCCCACCGGGCCGGAAAGATTGACGCCCACTTTCAGCTCGTCGCGCAATGCACCACCGACAGTCATCTTCACCTTTTCGCCTTTCAGCGGGTCGATGTTCAGCGTGCTGTTAAGCGTCAGGTCAACCGGCCAGTTGTCGCGCAGCTGGGCGCTACCGGTGGCGTTCACCAGCCCCTGAGAGGAGTCCACATCCAGCACATCCAGCTTAAGGTTGCCGTCGATGCTGCTCACTTTCAGCAGCAGCGAGTTGACCATCAGGTCGGTGTCGCCGGTCAGGCGCAGGCGCGCTCCGCGGAATTCCTGAATATTCAGATTCACCGGCAAATTAACGTCGGTCATTTCCGGCAGCAGCGGCTTTTCAAACAGCTTTGTCAGCGTTTCACCCAGCGGCGCTTCTTCCGGCTGAGGGTTCTGGATCTTCGGCTCAACAATTTCTTCTTTTGCCACCTGCGCCGCCTTCGGCAGGGCAATCAGCAGGCCTTCCAGGCTGGTTGGCGTCAGCGTCAGGTTGCGCTGCTCCCAGTTCAGGCCGCTGGTGAAATCCATCACCGAAACGGTGGTGTCGTCGATTTTCACATTGACGTTATTCAGCGCCACGCGGCTGAGAGTAATCGGATACGGCGTGGAGAGGTTCAGCGGGCCGCTGTCTTCCTCCTGAACAGGCGCAGACGGCGGCATTTTTTTCGTGTCGACCGCGACATCCACATCTTTCAGCGAGAAATCATTCACGCACAGGCTGCTGTGCCACAGGCACTTAAGCTCAACGGCGAGATGAACCTCGCCCGCACGAACGGCGACGCCTGGCTGCTCGTAGCTCAGGTTTTTCAGCGTCAGATTGCGCCACCCGCCGTCAACCTGGGCGATATTCAGCCCCGGCACCCAGCGATTAGCGCCTTTAAACAACAAATGCAGGCCTGACGTCGTACCTACCAGGAAACCTACTGCGGCGATCAGCAACACAATAACCGCCAACACCGCGAGGCTTATTTTCTTCCAGCGACTCATAGTTCAGGCCCCAAACCGATGTAAAACTGTAAACCGTGCTCTTCCTTGTCACCCACCGGTACCGCGAAGTCGAGCTTGATAGGCCCAACCGGGGACTGCCAGCGCACGCCAACGCCCGCGCCGGTTTTGAAGTTGCTGCGTTTGATGTCGTTCACCGCTTCACCAGAGTCAACGAACGCGGCGCCCCACCATTTGCCGGTCACGTTGTACTGATATTCCAGCGAGCCGGTCGCCAGCTTGGAGGCACCGGTCAGCTTGCCGTTGCTGTCTTCTGGCGAAATAGATTTGTATTTATAGCCGCGAATGCTGCGGTCGCCCCCGGCGAAGAAACGCAGGTCAGGCGGCACTTTTTTAAAGTTGTTGGTTTCTATCCAGCCGAGATTGCCTCGCACCACAAAACGATGCTTTTCGTACAGCGAGCGGATCCAGACGTTTTGAGCCTGGAATACGCCGAAATCGACGTCAGAACCCCAGGTCGTGTTGGAGACATC
This sequence comes from Cedecea sp. P7760, assembly GCF_013386425.1. Lineage (NCBI taxonomy): Bacteria > Pseudomonadati > Pseudomonadota > Gammaproteobacteria > Enterobacterales > Enterobacteriaceae > Cedecea > Cedecea sp. P7760. Next base: position 21,234 of record NZ_JACARU010000043.1, read on the forward strand.
AATCGAGTAGCGCTGGGAGTCGCCCCACGTGGGCATCAGGCCGCCGCGTGAGCGAGTGCGGTTCAGGCTAACGCCAGGATAAAGCAGCATTGTCGTGTTCGTGACGTCGGCCTGAGTAAAGTGGTCGAGGCTCCAGCGCAGGTTAACCGCGCGCTGCCAGCCGCTCGACATATCCCAATAGCGGGACAGCGCCACCGTGGTGGAGTCTGATTTGGTGTCGTTGAGATCGGTGCGCTTAAAACCGCCCTGCACCAGGTAATATTGCTCCAGCGGGCTTTTCAACAGCGGCACTTTATAGCTGAAGTCGAGCGTTTGCTCAGGCCCGGAGAGGCTGGTGCTGGTCGTCAGGCTGTGGCCATAGGAGTTCATCCACGGCTTTTTCCAGCTCGCCTTTACGCGCGGGCCAACGTCAGTGGAGTAGCCCACACCGGTTTCAATGGTGTTTTCGGTGCGCGGCGTCACCACGCCCTGCAGCGGCAGTACTTTGGTCTGGCGAGATTTTTCAAACTCGGGCGCCACCACCACGGAGTTAAACCAGCCCGTAGCAGACAGGCGGCGGTTCAGCTCGGCCAGATCGCTTGACTGGTAATAATCGCCCTGCTTAAAGGGCACCAGATTTTGCAGGTACTCTTCGCGAATCTGTGAACCTTCAAAAGTCACTGCGCCAAAGCGGTAACGCTCGCCGCTGTCGTAGTCGATATCCCAGAAAGCCTGATGCCTGTCGAGAGAAACGCCCAGCTGGCTTTTACGGAAATCGCTGTCGAAGTAGCCCTTACGCAGCGCAATGCTGGAGAGGCTTTTCTTGAAGTTATCGTAATCCGCATGGTCAAGGACGGTGCCGATTTTTGGTCGTTTAGGCAGCAGCGCCAGATAGTCTTTATCGGTTCGCGCTCCCCCACGCAAAATTACGTCGGTGCCGCCAATTAACACCGGCTGACCGGCATCGACTTTGGCAAGCAGCACCTGGCGGCCTCCGTTCTGCGGAGGCGGCTTTAGCGTGAAATCTATGGTTGGCTCGTAGTAGCCCAGCGCCTTTAACCCTGCGCGAATAGCGTCATCAACGCGAGCCTGGAAGCGACGATCCGGCGTCACTTCATCGCTTTCAATGGTTGAAAGCTGAGCACGGACGTTTTTTTGCAGTTCGCCGCTGAGTCCCTCAACCTGCAAACGCACGCTCGCGGCGTTAGCCCATGCGCTCGCCACACACAGGCTGGTAATACACAAAGTACGGATTACTGGCACGTTTTCTCCTGAATATCCTTGTTCCCACCCCTGGAAGGAAACGTCATTCCCGCTCCGCGGATTAACAAAACCCTAACATTAAGGGTTGAAAATAACTCACTAGCCTAAATCTTTCTTATATGTAATGTAGTCTCTAACTTGTGTGTATTGTCTGAAATTGCACGCCTGATGACAACCGCTCACTTTTTTGCCGATTTCCGGGAGATCCAACACCATGCCATTGTTCGAAAAAACTCACTCTGTGGCGCAGGCAGACGCCCTGCCAGGCCGCAATACGCCAATGCCGGTAGCCACGCTTCACGCGGTTAACGAACACTCAATGACAAATGTACCAGATGGGATGGAAATCGCTCTGTTTGCGATGGGATGTTTCTGGGGCGTAGAACGTTTGTACTGGGAGATACCTGGGGTTTACAGCACGGCGGCCGGCTACAGCGGCGGCTACACGCCAAACCCAACCTATCGCGAAGTTTGCAGCGGTCAAACAGGCCATGCAGAAGCCGTACGCGTGGTTTATGACCCGAACGTGGTCAGCTACGAGCAGCTTCTGCAGGTGTTCTGGGAAAACCACGACCCGGCTCAGGGGATGCGCCAGGGGGGCGACGTTGGCACCCAGTATCGCTCAGCGATTTACCCGCTGACGCCAGAACAGGACAGCGCCGCACGAGCCAGCCTCGAACGCTTCCAGGCCGCCATGGATGCCGCCGGTGATAAACGCCAGGTCACCACCGAAATCGCTAATGCGGGCCCGTTCTATTACGCAGAAGACGATCATCAGCAGTATCTGTATAAAAATCCGCACGGCTACTGCGGCATTGGCGGCATCGGGGTTTGCCTGCCGCCTCAATAATTTTCGCTACCTTTCCGGGCGCTGAGAATGTGGCGATAAATTACGCCCTCTGGTAGCAGATCCCTTCCTTACGCTATACTACTCCTTGAATTTGCTGGCTCGTTCACAAAAGCGGCCAGCATTTCTTGTGTTTGACCCCTTAGATTTATCAACTTTTCCCTTCCGAGGACCTGGCCACAACAGCCAGATAAATTATGTTAAACAGTATTTTGATAATACTTATCCTTATTGCTATCAGTGCCTTTTTCTCAATCTCTGAGATCTCGCTTGCCGCCTCTCGCAAAATCAAACTTAAGCTGCTGGCCGATGAAGGCAACGTCAACGCGCAGCGTGTTCTGAAGATGCAGGAAACGCCGGGCATGTTCTTTACCGTGGTGCAAATTGGCCTGAACGCCGTGGCCATTCTCGGCGGTATCGTCGGCGATGCGGCCTTCTCACCGGCGTTTAAAATGCTGCTGGAGCGCTTTCTGGCTCCGGAACTCGCCGACCAGCTTAGCTTCATTATCTCCTTCACCCTCGTCACCAGCCTGTTCATTCTGTTCGCAGACCTCACCCCGAAACGCATCGGTATGATTTCTCCCGAAACGGTTGCTTTACGTATTATCAACCCGATGCGCTTCTGTCTGTTTGTTTTCAGACCTCTGGTGTGGTTCTTCAACGGCCTGGCTAACGTTATCTTCCGCATCTTCAAGCTGCCGATGGTGCGTAAAGACGACATCACGTCCGACGACGTTTATGCGGTGTTTGAAGCCGGTGCGCTGGCGGGCGTGCTGCGTAAGCAGGAACACGAGCTGATCGAAAACGTCTTTGAGCTTGAATCCCGTACCGTGCCGTCTTCCATGACCTCGCGTGAAAACGTGATTTGGTTCGACCTGCACGCCGACGAACAGAGCCTGAAGTCCACCATCGCCGAGCACCCGCACTCCAAGTTCCTGGTGTGTAACGGCGATATCGACCACGTGGTCGGCTACGTTGATTCCAAAGAGCTGCTGAACCGCGTGCTGGGCAACCAGAGTATGGCGCTGAACAGCGGCGTACACCTGCGTAACGCCCTGATTGTGCCGGACACGTTAACCCTGTCCGAAGCGCTGGAAAGCTTTAAAACCGCCGGTGAAGACTTCGCGGTTATCATGAATGAATACGCGCTGGTGGTGGGCATCATTACCCTGAATGACGTGATGACGACCCTGATGGGCGACCTGGTCGGCCAGGGTATGGAAGAGCAAATCGTTGCCCGTGACGAGAACTCGTGGCTGGTTGAAGGCGGTACGCCGATTGATGACGTGATGCGCGTGCTGGATATCGACGAGTTCCCGCAGTCAGGTAACTACGAAACCATCGGCGGCTTCATGATGTTTATGCTGCGTAAGATCCCAAAACGTACCGACGCGGTGAAATTCTCCGGCTACAAGTTTGAAGTAGTGGATATTGATAACTACCGCATCGACCAGCTGCTGGTCACGCGTATCGACAATAAGCCTGTCGCGCTGACGCCAAAGCTGCCTGATGGTGAAGAGCCTCAGGAGCAGTAAGCAAGCTCTACAAACACTAACGGCCCCTTCGGGGGCCGTTTTTTTTACAACGTTTGGGCCTAGCCCATGTCCGCCTGCAAACGCATCACCTGGCGGTTCACCTCGGACATCACCGAGTAATGTTGCTTATCCTTAACCTTCGGGACAAGGATTTTGCCCTTATCAAATTCGAAAGCGCCAACGTCCTTGATATACAACCGTCCGCGGAACAGGATCTTCACGTACTTCGCCACCTGAAGGGGGTTGTAACGTTGGAAAATTTTCATTGTTCTTTACTCCTGCATGTTAACGCCTCTGCGAGCCACATTTGGCCCGACAAGCTGAGGCGAAAAAGTTTGGTGCACGAAAACTATAGTCCAGATATCGAAGGTCACCTAGTGTGTAGAAGTTTTTTTACTAAAAGATTACAAAGTTGCAGAATAATATTTTTAAATGTAAAAAACGGCAGCGTAAGCCTTCAAATTTCAGGGTTATGTGCGTCAGCCCGCAAACTGGCATTTTGATTGCGGGACAGATGCTTATTCAGCACATATGCTTAAATCATCGACTCAAGTGGTCGGATCACCTGCTAACAACAATAAGGAGTCACCTATGACTTTGCGCGGAATGCTGGCGCTGTCTCTGCTGCTGCCGTTAATGGCCTCGGCCCATAACTTTGAGAACAACCAGCGGGTTTCTCCTATCGGTATTACCGACAGGGGCGAGCTGGTGCTGGATAACAGTAAGTTTAGTTATAAAAACTGGAATAGCGCGCAGCTCCCTGGGAAAGTGAGAGTCCTGCAGCATATTGCCGGGCGTTCGAGTGCAAAAGAAGAAAATGCGGCGATGGTCGAGGCGATTAAAGCGGCGAAATTCCCACACGATAAGTACCAGACCACGACGATTGTGAATACCGATGATGCTATCGTCGGCACCAGCATGTTCGTGCGCAGCAGTATCGAAAGTAATAAGAAAGAGTTTCCGTGGTCGCAGTTTATCGTCGACGGCAACGGCGTAGCGGCCAAAGCGTGGCAGCTGCAACAGGGCGGCTCCGCCATCGTGGTACTGGACAAGGAAGGGCGGGTTCAGTTTGCGAAAGACGGTCCGTTAACCCAGCAGGAAGTGCAGCAGGTTATCAGCCTGCTGCAAGGGTTGCTCAGTAAATAGAGACGCGGAAGCCGGGGTTAAGGAACGACTCGCGCGGGGTATAGTCCAGCGGCTTGCCCTGCCAGTCATGAACGTGCGCCCCGGCGGCGACCGCTACGGCATGGCCCGCGGCGGTATCCCAGATATTGGTTGGCCCAAAACGCGGATAAAGCTGAGCCTGGCCGTCCGCCACCAGGCAGAACTTCAGCGATGAACCAATGGCCGTGGTCTGATGCTCTCCCATCTGCTGGAGGTATTCTTTCAGCTCGCTGTCGCTGGCGGCGTGAGAACGGCTCACAACTACGCGAGGTGGGCGGGCGTCACGCACATGAATTTGGTTGCGAACGCCACACTCTTCCTTCCAGGCCTTCCCTTCTGCCGCGCTGTACATGATCTTCAGCACCGGGGCATACACAACGCCCATCACAGCTTTCCCACCGTCGATAAGTGCGATATTCACGGTGAACTCGCCGTTACGTTTAAGAAACTCTTTGGTGCCGTCTAACGGATCCACCAGCCAGTAACGCTGCCAGCCCTGGCGCGTATCCCACGACTGGGGATCCTCTTCAGACAGCACAGGGATATCCGGCGTTAAGGCCTTTAATCCTTTCAGAATAATGTCGTGCGCGGCAAGATCGGCGGCCGTGACCGGCGAATCATCAGTCTTATGCGTCGCCTCAAGCGGCTTCTCTCCCTCATAGACCTGCATGATAGCGACCCCGGCCTCGCGGGCCAGCTGGCAAATTTGTTCTAACATTCTCCACCTCGTGTTGTGTCTCTGCGCTACACCGAGCGAATAACTTATTGTTTTACTTATATCTCATTGCACCCCGATGCGCTATCTGTGAAGCATTTCCGGTTTAACGGGCAAATTTTCTGGCAGACTTCACAAAATTGTAAGCAACAGTCTGTATATACATTGCCCTTTGTGGCGTACCTCTAAAAAGGACATTTAAACATGATTAAGTTTAGCGCAACGCTTCTGGCGACGCTGATAGCCGCCAGCGTCAATGCGGCAACCGTTGACCTGCGGATCATGGAAACGACCGATCTGCACAGCAACATGATGGACTTCGATTACTACAAAGATACGCCTACTGAGAAGTTCGGTCTGGTACGCACAGCAAGTTTAATCAACGCTGCCCGCGGCGAAGTCACCAACAGCGTACTGGTGGATAACGGCGACATTATTCAGGGCAGTCCGCTGGGCGATTACGCGGCGGCAAAAGGCCTTAAGGCCGGGGAAACCCACCCGGTCTATAAAGCGCTGAATACGCTCGACTATACCGTCGGCAACCTTGGCAATCACGAATTCAATTACGGCCTCGACTTCCTGCATAAAGCCCTCGCAGGTGCGAAGTTCCCGTACGTTAACGCCAATATCATCGACGTGAAAACCCAGAAGCCGATGTTCACGCCGTACCTGATTAAAGAAACCGAAGTCAAAGACAAAGACGGTAAAACCCAAACGCTGCGCATCGGCTACATCGGCTTCGTGCCACCGCAAATCATGACCTGGGATAAAGCGAACCTGACCGGCAAAGTAACGGTGAACGACATCACCGAAACCGCCAGGAAATACGTGCCGGAAATGCGCAAACAGGGCGCGGATGTGGTGGTGGTGATTGCCCACTCGGGGCTTTCCAGCGAACCTTATCAGGCGATGGCCGAAAACTCAGTTTACTACCTCAGCCAGGTGCCGGGCGTGGACGCCATCATGTTCGGCCATGCTCATGCCGTGTTCCCAGGGAAAGACTTTGCCAATATTAAAGGGGCCGATATCGAAAAAGGCACCCTGAACGGTATTCCTGCCGTGATGCCGGGCATGTGGGGCGATCATCTCGGCGTGGTAGATCTGGTGCTGAACAACGACTCCGGCAGCTGGAAAGTCACCGGCAGCAAGGCCGAAGCACGGCCGATTTATGACAGCGTAGCTAAAAAGTCGCTGGCCGCAGAAGACGAGAAGCTGGTGAAAGTGCTGGAACACGATCACAACGCAACTCGTGAATTTGTCAGCAAGCCGGTCGGCAAGTCAGCGGACAACATGTACAGCTATCTGGCGCTGGTGCAGGACGATCCTACCGTTCAGGTGGTGAATAATGCGCAGAAAGCCTACGTCGAGAAATACATTCAGGGCGATCCGGATCTTGCCAACCTGCCGGTACTCTCCGCCGCAGCACCGTTCAAAGTGGGCGGACGTAAAAACGATCCGGCCAGCTTCGTTGAAGTAGAAAAAGGCCAGCTGACCTTCCGCAATGCCGCCGATCTCTACCTTTACCCAAACACGCTGGTGGTGGTGAAAGCGACCGGCAAAGAAGTAAAAGAGTGGCTGGAATGTTCCGCCGGGCAGTACAACCAGATCGACGTGAACAGCGCTAAGCCTCAGGAACTGATCAACTGGGACGGCTTCCGTACCTATAACTTCGACGTCATCGACGGCGTGAACTACCAGATTGACGTTAGCCAGCCGGCCCGCTACGACGGCGAATGCCAAATAGTGAACCCGAAGGCAGAGCGCATCAAAGATCTGACCTTCAAGGGCAAACCTATCGATCCGAACGCGGTCTTCCTGGTGGCGACCAATAACTACCGCGCCTACGGCGGCAAGTTTGCCGGCACCGGCGATAGCCACATCGCTTTTGCTTCACCGGATGAAAACCGCTCGGTACTGGCTAACTGGATCGGCGCTCAGGGCGAAATTCACCCTGCCGCAGACAACAACTGGCGTCTGGCGCCGATAGCCAGCAAGCAGCCGCTGGATATCCGCTTTGAAACCTCGCCAACCGACAAAGCAGCCGCGTTTATCAAAGAAAAAGGGCAATACCCAATGAAAAAAGTCGCTAACGACGACATTGGTTTTGCCATCTACCAGCTTGATTTAAGCAAGTAAGTCTCTCAGGCGTCCCGTTTTTCGCGGGACGCCATCACCTGCGGCAAATTCTCTTCTATCCAGTCGGCCAGCGCGGCCACTTTATCGGCAATTTCATGCCCCATCGGCGTCAGCGTGTACTCCACGTGCGGCGGCACAACCGGGTAAGATTTGCGATCTACAAAACCGTCCGCTTCCAGCCATTGCAGCGTCTGCGCCAGCATCTTCTCGCTCACGCCGCCCATCTTGCGCCTTAAATCGCTGAACCGATGAGTGCCGTCCTGTAATGCCACTAGAATTAAAACACCCCAGCGGCTGGTCACGTGCTTCAGCACGTCCCGCGATGGGCATTTATCGCTAAACAGGTTGCCGTTGCGCATTTGCTCACCCAGCGTCATGGGCGCTTCGCTGATTTCACTCATTTAACACTTACCTTTTTGTACGTACTTACTAAAAGTTAGTTAGGGTGTTAGTGTGGCACAACTTGTTCGAAACATCACCCAGGAGATTTATCATGATTGCGATTACCGGCGCATCCGGCCAGCTAGGCCGCCTTGTGATTGAAGATTTACTGAAAACGGTGAAAGCCGAAGATATTGTGGCCGTGGTGCGTAACCCGGCCAAAGTAGAAGATTTTGCCCGCCGAGGCGTGCAGGTTCGTGCGGCGGATTACGGCGACGTGTCAGCCCTGGCGAAGGCTTTCTCCGGCGTGGAAAAAGTGCTGCTGATCTCCTCCAGCGAGGTAGGTCAACGAGCCGTTCAGCACAGCAATATTATTGCCGCAGCAAAACAAGCGGGCGTTAAGCTCATCGCCTACACTAGCCTGCTGCATGCCGACAAATCGCCGCTGGCCCTTGCCGAAGAACACATCGTCACCGAGCAACAGCTCAAAGAATCCGGCGTAGCGTTCGTGCTGCTGCGTAATGGCTGGTATACCGAAAACTATCTGGCCAGCGTACCGCCGGCTATTCAGCATGGCGTGTTTATCGGCAGCGCCGGGGAAGGCAAAATCGCCTCAGCTACGCGTGCTGATTACGCGGCAGCAGCAGCTAAAGTCCTGACGCTGGATAACCAGGCGGGCAAAGTTTACGAGCTGGCGGGTGACCACGGCTGGACGCTAACGGAACTGGCGGCGGAAGTAAGCCTGCAAAGCGGCAAACCTGTGGTTTATCAGAACCTGGACGAAGCCGATTTTAAAGCTGCACTTCAGGGCGCAGGCCTGCCGGAAGGTTTCGCGGCGCTGCTGGCAAACTCCGATGCAGGCGCGGAAAAAGGCGGTCTGTTTGACGACGGCCACCAGCTCAGCAAGCTGATTGGCCGCCCAACGACCTCGCTCAGCGACAGCGTCAAAAGTGCCCTGTAGTTGTTAAAAACTGGTTGTTAAAATCTGGTTGTTAAAAACTGGTTAATAACTAGCCCTGCACGCGGACATCTCTATAATAACGGGAGAGTCCGCGTGGAGAGACAGAGCGTGCAGGGAGTTCCCGAGCAGTTTAGCGATGAGAGAGATAGCGCCCAGTTCCGGCATTTGCCACAGCTGCCGGGCGTTGAGCTCTATCATGCCCATATTGCGAAGTACGCCTTTGAACCTCACACCCATGAAGCCTTCGGCATCGGGGCCATCACCTGGGGAGCAGAACGCTTCCGCTATCGTGGCGAGCAGCTGGTTGCCCCCACGGATTCGCTGGTGCTGATGAACCCGGACGAGCTGCATACCGGCGAAGCCGCCAGCGAAGACGGCTGGCAGTACCGCATGATTTATCTTGAGCCCGATCTGCTGGAGTCGCTAACCGGGGAGAGAAGCTGGTGGTTTAACGCCGCCGTGAATCACGATCCCGCCCGCGCCCGCCAGGTTTCGCAGTTTATCGCTGGCCTGTGGCAGGCCGAAGACACGCTAACCCAGCAGGGGCTACTGCTCAACCTCGTCGAAGCTTTTCGGCCCTATGCGCGTCATCTGCCCGGACTCCATGAGGCGACCAACCGCTTCGCCCTGGTGCGCGAGTATCTCTACGATAACTACATGCACACCATCACCCTTGAAGATTTAGCGGCGCTGATGTCCCTTAGCCCTTACCATTTTCAGCGACAGTTCAAAGCCTGCTATCACGTCACCCCGCATCAAATGCTGATGGCTATCCGCCTGTGGCACGCCAAGCAGTTTCTTACCGACGGCATGCCTGCCGCTCAGGTTGCCGCCGCCAGCGGCCTGACGGACCAGGCGCACCTGACGCGGGCGTTTGCCCAGCGCTACGGCATTACCCCCGTGCGTTACCAAAAGCAGGTCACCCGCTAACAAGACAGCAACCTGGTACAATACGCCGTCGCGCTGCGCCCCTACACTGCGGCTAAATTGTGTTGTTGCAGGAAATGAAGATGTTAAGTGGTGTGTTGTACGCCCTGCTGGCGGGGCTGATGTGGGGATTAATTTTCGTTGGGCCGATTATTGTCCCGGACTACCCGGCGGCCCTGCAGTCGACCGGCCGTTATTTAGCCCTTGGGCTGATTGCTATTCCCATCGCCTGGCTTGGGCGCAAACGCCTGCGCGAGCTGAGCCGCCAGGACTGGTTTACCGCCCTGAAGCTCTCAAGCGTGGGGAATCTGATTTATTACGTCTGCCTGGCGAGCGCCATTCAACGTACCGGGGCGCCTATCGCGACGATGATCATCGGCACGCTGCCGGTCGTTATCCCTGTTTTTGCTAACCTGCTGTACAGCAAAAGGGATGGGAAGCTGCCGTGGCGGCGTCTTGCCCCGGCGCTGGTGGTGATTGCCGCTGGTTTGATCATGGTGAATACCGCCGAACTTCGCGGCGAGCAGGCCGATTTCAGCTGGTGGCGCTACGTGAGCGGTATTCTGCTGGCGTTTGTTTCGGTTGCCTGCTGGGCCTGGTATGCCCTGCGCAATGCCCGCTGGCTGCGTGAGAACCCGGACAAAAACCCGATGATGTGGGCCACGGTTCAGGGGCTTTCCACGCTGCCGTTTTCGCTTATCGGCTATATCGCCGTGTGCATCTGGATGGGCAGCCACGAGACGGACTTTACCCTGCCCTTCGGCCCGCGCCCTGAAGTGTTTATTACTTTGATGCTGGCGATTGCCATTCTCTGTTCGTGGCTGGGCAATCTGTGCTGGAACATCGCCTGCCAGCGCCTGCCGACGGTGATTGTCGGCCCGCTGATCGTCTTTGAGACCTTAGCCGGCCTGGCTTACACCTTTATGATTCGCCAAAGCTGGCCGCCGCTGTTAACGCTTTGCGGAGTGTTATGCCTGACGATTGGCGTGGTGCTGGCGGTGCGATCCAAACCAGAAAAAACGACGGTGGTTCAGGTTTCCGGGGCATAAAAAAGCCGGGGTTTAGCCCGGCCTGAGAGAAAGAGATCCCGGCTTAGCGTAGCCGGGATTTTTTAGAAGGTTTCCCAGTTCGCATCCGAAACCGGCATCGCCTGTTTTGTTTTCAGCTGCGGCGTTTTGGCCTGAGCAACTTTCACCTGCGCCGGAGAGCGACGGTTAATTTTAAACACCGCCACCGCTTCGTTAAGACGAGAAGCCTGCTCCTCAAGCGCAGATGCTGCGGCCGCGGACTCTTCTACCAGCGAGGCATTCTGCTGGGTCACGCGGTCCATCTCCGCCACGGCCTGCCCGACCTGATCGATACCCCGGCTTTGTTCGTCAGACGCAGAAGCAATTTCGCCCATAATATCGGTGACACGAGTAACGGCGCTGACGATTTCCGCCATCGTTTTACCGGCTTCATTGACCAGATCGGAACCCGCATTTACGCGCTCGCCGGAATCGTCAATCAGGGCTTTAATCTCTTTCGCCGCCTGCGCGCTGCGCTGGGCAAGTGTACGCACCTCACCGGCAACCACGGCAAAACCACGCCCCTGCTCGCCCGCTCTTGCGGCTTCTACCGCTGCGTTAAGGGCCAGAATGTTGGTCTGGAAAGCAATACCGTCGATCACGCTGGTAATTTGGGCAATTTTGCTGGAACTGGTGGCAATTTCGTCCATCGTCCGCACCACGCCTTCCACTACGTTACCGCCTTTCTTCGCGGTCGTGGAGGCATCCAGCGCAAGGCGTGACGCCTGGCGGGCGTTATCGGCATTTTGCTTCACCGTGGCCGTAAGCTGTTCCATGCTGGCCGCCGTTTCTTCCAGCGAAGCCGCCTGCTGCTCGGTACGAGAAGAGAGATCGTTGCTGCCAGCGGAAATTTCACCGGCACCGGTATAAATCGTGTCGGCGCCATCGCGAACCACGCTGACCGTATTCGCCAACGAGGCCTGCATCTCTTGTACGCTGCTTGCCAGCAGCGCCATTTCGTTTTTGCCCTGGGCCTCAATCGGCTGGGTCAGGTCGCCTGCAGCAATGGCACGAATATGGTCCATCACGTCACGCAGAGGCATCAGCAGGACGCGGCGCATCGCCACCCAGCTCATCACAATCACCCCAATCACGCCGAGCATGACGACGCCGAGGATCCACAGAATCCGCTGATAGTCGGCCTGATTATCGCGAACGCCTTCGCTGGAAAGCTCCGCCTGTTCGTCACGCCATTCACGGTAGACCTTCTGCATCGCAACCTGCTTCTGTTCCGCATTTTGCTTGAACATTTGCTCCAGGTTGCCCTGCGCGAGGAAGGTGTTCATTCTGGCGAGCGTGGAAGAGTAGTTGCGGTACTGCTCTTCCAGTTCATCGCTCAGGTGTGGACGTAAACCTGGGGTATCCGGCAGCGCCTGGTATTTCTCAAAATGGCTTTGCGCCTCCGCAAGCAGCGCGTTGGCCGTCGCGACGAGTTCCTGGAGCTGCCCGCCGTTAATCTGGTTGGCCATGCTGCCCTGAATGCGCAGCATGCCTCGGTTCAGCGTCACACGTGCCTGGTTAAGGCCTATCCAGGCGTCGGTAAATTCAGCCACGTTCTGGCTGGAAAGCTGAGAAACGGTGAAGTTGTTCTTATCGTTGTTGAGGGCATTGATGAAAACCGTGGCTGACAGTAGCTGCATAGCGCCCAGCACAATCAATACGGTAATGAGTAAGGTAATAACTTTCATTCTTTTAAACATGTGTAGCCTTTTCTTATGCAGGTATTGTCCGACGTCTAACTATCGGCAGCGTCCCCGGGTTATTTATGCTTCCCCTCCCAACAAACCACCATTTCTGGGGATTTTTTGTAATCATTCAGTATGTTAAGGAAAAAACTTTTTTTGTGATCCATGTCTCGCTATGAACGCTGCTCCGAAAGGGTTATAGTGCTCACATAAAGATGCATTTAAAATACATCTTATATTTCACTATGAGGAGCCTGCTATGGCCTACCGCGATCAACCCCTGGGCGAACTGGCGCTGACGATTCCCCGCGCCTCTGCGCTATTCCGTAAACTGGACCTGGATTTTTGCTGTGGCGGCAAGCAGACGCTGCTGCGCGCGGCAACACGTAAAGAACTCAACCTGGAAGACATTGAGGCTCAGCTCGCCGCGTTAGCCGAAGAACCGGCGGAGAAAGACTGGCGTGCAGCTCCGCTGGCAGAGATCATCGATCACATCATCGTGCGCTTCCACGACCGCCATCGCGAGCAGGTGCCGGAGCTGATTCTGCAGGCAACCAAGGTCGAGCGGGTGCACGCCGATAAGCCAAACGTACCGAAAGGGCTGGCAAAATACCTCACCATGCTGCATCAGGAATTGAGCAGCCATATGATGAAAGAAGAGCAGATCCTGTTCCCGATGATTAAACAGGGCATGGGCACTCAGGCCGCTGGGCCAATCAGCGTGATGGAAAGCGAGCATGATGATGCAGGCGAGCTGCTGGAGGTTATCAAACACACCACCAATAATGTGACGCCGCCGCCGGAAGCCTGCACGACGTGGAAAGCGATGTATAACGGGATCAATGAACTGATTGAGGACCTGATGAACCACATCAGCCTGGAGAATAACGTCCTGTTCCCAAGAGCGTTAAGCGGCGAATAACTACGATTTTTCCCTCACTAAAAACCTCTCCCTTTTGGGGAGAGGTTTTTTTTAGCACGTATTCTAACGCGTCTATTTCCGGATATTTGCCTGACGTTTCTTACTGATGAAAAGCCAGCCGGCGCCCAGCACCACGAACCACAGCGGCGTCACGATAAGCGCCTGACGGGTGTCGTCTTCAAGCGTCAGCAGAACAATCACAAAGACGAAGAACGCCATACACACCCAGCACATCAGCTTGCCCAGCGGCATTTTGTAGATGGACTTCTCATGCAGGTGAGGACGCTGTTTGCGGTACACCAGGTACGAGCAAAGAATAATAGTCCAGACGAACATGAACAGAATCGCGGAAACCGTGGTGATCATGGTGAAGGCAGCAATCACGTTCGGGTTCACGTAGAGCATCACCACGCCGCCCAGCAGGCAGATACAGGAGAAGGTTAACCCTTTCGCCGGCACCGCGCGTTTGGAGAGCTTGGCGAACGCTTTAGGCGCTACGCCGTCCTGCGCCAGGCCAAACAGCATACGGCTGGTAGAGAACACGCCGCTGTTCGCGGAGGAAGCAGCAGACGTCAGCACCACAAAGTTGATGATACTCGCCGCTGCCGGCAGGCCGACCAGCACGAACAGCTCAACGAACGGGCTCTTATCTGGCACAACGGAGCTCCACGGCGTCACCGACATGATGATGATCAGCGAGAAGACGTAGAACATAATGATACGCAGCGGGATCGAGTTAATCGCGCGCGGCAGTGATTTCTCCGGGTCTTTGGTTTCAGCCGCCGTGGTCCCCACCAGCTCAATGCCGACGAAGGCAAAGACCGCTATCTGGAATCCGGCAAAGAAGCCGCTGATACCTTTAGGGAACCAGCCGCCGTCGTTCCAGAGGTTATTAAAGGAAGCCTCAACGCCGGACGGAGAATGGAAGCTGGTCAGCACCATCACCAGGCCGATGACGATCAGCGCAACGATGGCGACGATTTTGATCATCGCGAACCAGAACTCCATCTCACCGAACATCTTCACGGTGGCCAGGTTCAGGCTCAGCAAGACCAGCACGACCGCCAGAGAAGCGACCCAGTCAGAAAGCCCGGGGAACCAGAACTGGGCGTAGGCGGTTATCGCTACCACGTCCGCCATGCCGGTCACCACCCAACAGAACCAGTACGTCCAGCCGGTGAAATACCCCGCCCACGGCCCCAGTAAATCCGCGGCAAAATCGCTGAACGACTTATATTCCAGATTCGATAGCAGCAGCTCGCCCATCGCTCGCATCACGAAGAACAGCATGAAGCCGATTATCATGTAGACGAAGATGATGGACGGCCCCGCAAGGCTGATGGTTTTGCCTGACCCCATAAACAAGCCGGTGCCGATGGCACCCCCAATGGCAATAAGCTGGATATGACGGTTTGTTAAATTACGCCGCAGCGACTGCTCGGTCGGAGCCTGAGCTTCGTCCGCGACTTTGACCTGATCTACCATGTTAGTATTTTCCTGTACCTGTCTGTTTTTTCAGGCTCTACTGGCCCGTGAACTGTTTTTACGTGATGTTGTTTGCGTGATACGAGGTAAGAATCGGCGGGATAAATAATAAGCACAAGGGTAATGTTAATTTTTTGTTTTATTTGAGTGTGAAATCGCATTCACAGCGGGATATGGCTCACAAAAATACCCGTAAAACGGGTTAATGCAAGATAAAATCACGCTAGTTTATTATCAGGCAATGCAAAACCCCGCGCTCGGCGGGGTTCTGAGGACTTTACAGAATTTCCAGCAGCTCGACTTCAAAGACCAGGGTGCTGAATGGCGGGATAGAAGCACCCGCACCGCGCTCGCCGTAAGCGAGGTTGTGTGGAATAGTCAGTTCCCATTTAGAGCCTACCGGCATCAGGGTCAGCGCCTCAATCCAGCCCGCGATAACGCCGCTTACCGGGAACTCTGCCGGCTCGCCACGCTGTACGGAGCTGTCGAAGACGGTGCCGTCGATTAGCTTGCCGGTGTAGTGCACGCGCACGTGGTCTTTACGGGCAGGAATCGGGCCGGTGCCCTGGGTGATAACACGGAACTGCAGGCCGGATTCGGTGCTGCTCACGCCTTCTTTCTCTGCGTTCTCCGTCAGGTATTTCTGGCCTTCTACAGCCAGCTCTTTCTGACGCTCACGACGCACTTCATCCGCACGCTCATGAACTTCACGCAGGGCGCGGTGTACAACGTCAACAGGAACGGCCGGGGCATTCCCTTCCAGCGCGTCACGGAGACCTGCGACCAGCGCTTCTGGCAGTAAACCTTGCAGGCCTGATTCACTCAGCTGCTGGCCTACCTGTAAACCAATACCGTAACTTGCTTGCGCTTCGACGCTGTCAAAAGAAGGGGTTGTCATGGATTTTCCTTTCATGATGTTTAAAAGCAAGCCCGAAGCATAACAGCGTCAATACGCAGGGTAAATGGCAACGGAGGAAAGGTGACAAATGCAAACGAAACGGGAACAATAGCTTAATCGGGCGTAAAATTGCGGTTTGCCGTCACGGAAACCAGGATTGCTTCAGGCATCAAGCAGTTAGCGTTTATACTCTACATAATTCGAGCTGTAGCCCACATACCAGCAGCTTGAAGTATGACGAGTCTATACTGGAAAAGTATTACTTCGAGGAGGGTTGCCAATGCAATTCGCTGTTAAACCATGGCTTACGCGGATTTGGCATGCACCTGATCATTTCCGCTTGATGGATCCGTTACCTCCCCTGCATCGCCGAGGCATTATCATTGGCTTTGCGCTCGTGATTCTCGGCTTCCTGCTGCCTGGCGCAGATGACGCCAGCCGTCCGGTCACGCGCGACGCGCAGCTTTCCGTGCAGTCCCAGTCGCCTATGCAGGCCGAACTCGCCCCCTCTTCAAATACCAGCAATGCACCGGCCACGCCGGTTGAGCCTCAACGGCTTGAGGAGCAAACTCAGGCTCCCGTCCCCCACGACAATAATGATATCGATCAGCAGTGGCGCTCTTATCGCGTAGCCTCCGGGCAGACAATGGCCCAGCTGTTCCGTGACCATAATTTACCGCCGGCAGACGTTTACGCCATGGCGCAGGTGGAAGGGGATAGCAAGCCGCTGAGTAATCTGCAAACCGGGCAGATGGTGCAAATCAGGCAAAATGCCAACGGCGTGGTGACGGGCTTAACGATTGATATCGGCAACGAACAGCAGGTGCTGTTTACCCGCCAGCCGAACGGCAGCTTTATTCGCGCGCAGTAAAAATTGAGACCTTAGAAAAGCAAAACGCCAGCACGAGGCTGGCGTTTTTAGACTGGTGACAAACAGCCGAAAAACGTGGTTTTCGGCTGTTTGGGGTAAACCAGAAGAGATACTTTATCTTCTTAATTCAACCCGCATTCAAACATTTCATCGAGATGAACTTCGCCACCAGTTCCTGAAAAGCAAAACGCCAGCACGAGGCTGGCGTTTTTACGAGCAGTGAATAATAAATTATTCAGCTACAACGTTTACAGTCAGTTTAGCGAATACTTCGCTGTGAACCTGGAAGTCCACTTCGTGCTCACCGGTGGTGCGCAGAACGCCGTTCGGCAGGCGAACTTCGCTCTTAGCAACAGCAACGCCAGCCGCAGTAACAGCGTCAGCGATGTCGCGAGTACCGATGGAACCGAACAGTTTACCTTCGTCGCCAGCTTTGGACGCGATGGTTACGGTTTCCAGTGCGTTGATTTTCTCAGCGCGAGCTGCAGCTGCAGCCAGAACGTCAGCCAGTTTAGCTTCCAGTTCTGCACGGCGTGCTTCGAAGAACTCAACGTTTTTCTTGGTAGCAGGAACAGCTTTACCCTGTGGTACCAGGAAGTTACGAGCATAACCCGCTTTAACGTTAACCTGATCACCCAGGCTACCCAGGTTTGCTACTTTATCAAGCAGAATAACTTGCATTACCTTATCCTCTCAAAGTCGTATTAATGGACCGTGACCGATTACTGATGACGATCAGTGTACGGCAGCAGAGACAGGTAGCGAGCGCGTTTGATAGCGCGAGCCAGCTGACGCTGGTATTTTGCACGGGTACCGGTGATACGGCTTGGGACAATCTTACCGCTTTCGGTGATGTAGTTTTTCAGCGTAGCGATATCTTTATAGTCGATCTCTTGAACGCCTTCCGCGGTGAAACGGCAGAACTTGCGACGACGGAAATAACGTGCCATATGGCTAGTCTCCAGAATCTATCAATTCAATCTGCTCGGCATGCAATACCACTTTGTTCAGGCCATTTTTCATCTGATGACAAGTAATGAACCCGTGAACCGTGATTTGCGTACCGACCGTTATACTGTGAGTAATGGCCTGGTTCGCGTGCCCGCTAACAATAACCGGCATTCGGCACCATGCCTGCCGGTTAAGACCGGCTTCCTCTTGCACAGAACGATGCTCAAGCACGAACTGGCAGTGTGGAATTCCTGAGGGGCTGACCTTGCGAAGGGGCGTCTTGCACACTGTGCCAGACAGCGCCAGGCGGTTGGCCATCATCAGAATTACTCTTCAGAATCCCCAGCATCTGCATCATCAGCGGTTTCGCTAGCGAAATCATCGCGACGCTCACGGCGCTCGTCTTTCGCTTTAACCATTGGAGATGCTTCGGTAACCGCGTGCTTAACGCGCATAACCATGCTGCGGATAACGGCGTCGTTGAAGCGGAAGTTAGTTTCCAGCTCATCGATCGCTTCCTGCGGAGCTTCAACGTTCAGCAGAACGTAGTGAGCTTTGTGCAGTTTGTTGATCGGGTAAGCCAGCTGACGGCGGCCCCAGTCTTCCAGACGGTGGATCGTACCTGCTGCTGCAGTGATTGCACCAGTGTAACGTTCGATCATGCCCGGAACCTGTTCGCTCTGGTCAGGATGGACCATAAAAACGATTTCGTAATGACGCATCGAATTGCTCCTTACGGATTATTCAGCCTCCTGTCAGGGTCAGCCGCGGCCCATGGAAGCAAGGAACGTGTTTGAATTGCGGCTGAAAAATTGACGCGTAATCATACTTATCCAGGCCACTAAACTCAAGGCCGCGAGCAAATTAATTCCCTTTATTTCTGCGGATGTCGCTAAGCATGTGAATTACAAAACAAACCGGCGGATCGCCTAAATATTTTGAAAGAGACCATCAGAAATGGTCACTTTTTATTCAGCCATCAGGGATTACACTTATTGATAACAGGCCGCCACAGCCATTAACAGGAGCGACGACCACTGATTACACATCTGTTGTAGTGGAGCGCATCATGAAAAACATCGTAATTGCCCTTGCCGCAGTACTGTTTTTAAGCGCCAGCGCGTCGGCAGCCATCAAAATCGACGGCCGGCAGGCCAGAAATATGGACGACGTTCAAAGCCTTGGCGTCATTTATATCAACCACAATTTTGCGACCGTCGCTGAAGCAGAAACGGCCATCCAGCAGGATGCAGACCAGCACAACGCGACGTTTTATCACACGATAATCATGAGAGAACCCGGCAGTAACGGCAACATGCACGTCAGTGCAGATATCTACCGGTAGCTTAAGAGTACGCGTAGACACCAGAGAAGACACCACGACCTAAAAACTCATGTTTGACTTGCCCCCGCTTGCGGGGGCTTTTTTATTTGGGCTGCCCATAATATGCACCAGGCCCGTGCTTGCGATGAAAGTGCTTATTCATCAAATAGTCATCAATCATCTTTTGCTTTGGATTGATTTCCCCCGTTATCCAGGCCATACGGGCGACTTCCTCCATCACCACAGCATTATGCAAAGCCTGCCCCGCGTCCTCCCCCCAGGCGAAGGGACCGTGCTGATAAACCAGAACGCCGGGCGTATGCAGAGGATTAGCCTGCCCTATGGTTTCGATAATCACCCTGCCGGTGTTGAGCTCATATTCTCCGGCCACCTCAGCGCTGGTTAGCGGACGCGTACAAGGGATATCCCCAAAAAAATAATCTGCATGGGTAGTGCCTAGTGCCGGAATCGATCTCCCCGCCTGAGCCCAGGCCGTAGCGTGGGTCGAGTGGGTATGCACCACGCCGCCAATGTCGGAATAACGCTGATAAAGGGCCAGATGTGTCGCAGTATCCGATGAGGGACGGTAACGCCCCTCAATTACCTCTCCGCTCAGGCTAACAACCACCATGTCATCCGCAGCCATCTGTTCATATGCTACGCCGCTTGGCTTTATAACAATGCAGCCACGATCTCGATCGATTGCGCTGACGTTACCCCAGGTGAAAGTGACCAGTCCGTGGAGCGGAAGCGCCATGTTCGCCTCGTATACCTGCTGCTTAAGCTGCCACATGGTTTATCTCCACCGGCAGTCCTGCATTTTTCATTCTGAGCAGTACCCAGTCTCGCGCAGCTCGCACCTCGGCGACAGGGTCTGCGGCCGTTTCACTCCACATCTCAATAAGATACGGCCCGCGGTAGCCGCTTTGCCGTAGCGTCCTGAAGCAGCGTTCAAACTCGACAATGCCTGTACCAAACGGCACATTCTTAAACACGCCTGGCAGAGTGTCTTTTACGTGCACGGCGACAATGTGCCCGCTGCCCGCCTGCAGCTCCATCTGCACGTCATTATCCCAGGCCGAGAGATTGCCAATATCAGGGTAGAGCTGGAACCACGGATTATTTAAATAGTGAGCATAGCCCAGCGCCTTACTGATGGAATTCATCAGTGGAGAATCCATGATTTCCATGGCCAGCGTTACCTGAGCGCGAGCCGCCATTTCCAACGCCTGCTGCAAACCATCAAGGAAACGCCTGCGGGTTTCATTATTTGCCTGCTGATAGTAGACGTCGTATCCCGCCAGCTGAATCACACGGATGCCGACGTCCTGTGCCAGCACGATCGCTTTGCCCATGATCTCCAGCCCCTGATTACGCACTTCATCATCTTCACTGCCCAGCGGGTAGCGGCGATGAGCACTCAGGCACATCGACGGCACGCGCACGCCCGTTTCAGCCACAGCCTCCACCAGCGCCCTACGCTGTTCACGGCTCCAGTCCAGCCTTGCCAGTCGTTCGTCTGATTCATCTACCGACATTTCGACAAAATCAAAATGCAGCTCGCCGGCCAGGGCTAAGCGTTCCCGCCAGCACTCCCCTGAGGGAAGCGCCTTTTCATAAATACCCAGTGGAACCCGCTTGTCTAACATCGTTCCTCCTTAGCCCCAGAATTGGGCAATGGTGCGCTTGAACTGACGAGCGGCTTCGACCGGGTTTTCCACATCACGGATGCTGCGCCCGGCGATAAAGACATGGACAGGAATGCCTTTAAATAAAGACAGATCCTCCAGCGCCAGCCCGCCGGTTACGGTCACCTTGAAGCCCATGTCAGCAAGGCGCTTTATCGCGCTGATGTCTTCCTCACTCCACGCAATACCGGCGGCCTGAGCGTCCCGACTGCGGTGGTAAACCACCTGCTGAATACCAGCCTCACGCCACGCCTGGGCCTGCTCCCACGTCCAGAAGCCGGTCAGTTCAATCTGCACATCGCCGTTAAATTCGCCGGCCACTTCCAGGGCACCTTTGGCGGTGTTGATGTCGGCACAGCAAATGACCGTTACCCAGTCCGCATTTGCTTCAAAACACATGCGCGAGAGAATTTTCCCTGCATCAGCAATTTTGGCGTCCGCCAGTACGATCTTGTGCGGATAGAGCGCTTTCAGATCGCGAACGGCGCGTACGCCTTCTGCCACGCAAAGAATGGTGCCCACCTCAATAATGTCGACCTCTTCGGCTATCAGGCTCGTTGTCCGGTAGGCATCGGCCAGAGTCTGGTTATCCAGCGCCACTTGTAACATCGGTAATGAATGCGTCATTGACTAGTCCTTATGCAGCCGCCGTTGCGCGGTCGATTAAATCCAGCACCTCTTGCTCTGAGCGACAGGCGCGTAAACGATCAAAGTTTTCTTCGTCTTCAAACAGGGTCACAATCTGCATGATGCCAACCTCCTGATGAGCATGGGCATCCACCGCCGCCAGCGTAATCAGGATGTCTACCGGGTCATTGTCCTCATGATTAAATATCAGCGGTGTTTTCAAGGTCACCAGCGCAAACCCCGTTTGTTTAACGCCTTCTTCCGGGCGGCCATGAGGCATAGCCAGGCCCGGCGCGATAACAAAATAAGGGCCAAACTGCGCCACGCCGTCGAGAATCGCCTGGTAGTAACGTGGCTCGACAACGCCAGCCTCTACCAGTAAATCAACGCCTATCCCTACGGCCTCCTGCCAGGTACTTGCCTCCGCCTGCAGGCGTACAGAGTGGTTTTTCGCCAACGAATCACGTAGCTTCATACCCACTCCTTACGTCATGTCCTGAGAGAAATGCTCGCCAATCACCGCCATCAGCTTGGGGCCGAAGTCGTCAGCGGAAAGCATATTGCGTACACCGACCACGTATTTATTGCCCGTCACCGTTATTTCGCTGGCAACATGGGTCGACGCAATGATGATGTCAGCACCGCTCAATTCGCTTTTGTATTCCCCCACGGCACAGCTATTCACACTGTGGTTAACGCCTTGTTGAGTAAGAAATTGATCCACTTTCATTTTCATAATCATGGAACTGCCCTGCCCACAACCACAAACGGCGAGAATGCGTACGGTCATAATCTCAATTCCTTTAGTTAACTGAAGTTTCAGTGAGAGGTTGCATATCCTCCTCCTTGCGTAACGCACGCCCGGCGAAGAACATATAAACCAGTGCGATAGCGATAACGATGCCCATAAACCACAGGCCAAGGGTGAGCCCCTGCATCAGCGGCGGTGCAAGAATCGACCAGTCAGCCATACCCATCCACGCGCTAAGCCCGGTAAGGTGTACCGCCCAGACGCAGCCAAAGATTTCGATCATCCCCATGGCCAGGCAAATTTTGAGCGCGGCGCGCCAGCCGCCGAAATGGTTAGCGAAGACGCCTATAGTGGCGTTAGAGAAGAACATAGGAATAAAGCCCGGGATTATCATGATCGACGAGCCGCAGGCGATAAGAATCCCGACCGCGATGAGCTGGCCGACGGTGCCCCAAAGGAAGCCCCACACCACGGCATTTGGCGCAAAGCTGTAAATGGCCGCACAGTCGATGGCCAAAACGGCGCCGGGTATTAAACGCTGAGAAATACCGTTGAAAGCCTCTGAGAGTTCGGCCACAAACATGCGAACGCCCTGCACGATGATGAAAATGGCCACCGCGAACTGGAAACCGGTTTGCAATATATAGACAGACCAGTGCGTTTTTCCGGCCATAGCCTGAACGGTATCAAGGCCGAAGGAACAGAGGATTACGCCGAAGAAAAGCGTCATCACAATGGCGGTGGATACAATGTTGTCGTGGAAAATATTCAGCCAGCCGGGTAGCTTGAGATCCTCAACGCTTTCTTCTTTTTTCCCCAGCCATGGCGCAATTTTATAGGCAATCCACGAAGCAAACTGCTGCTGATGGCCAATGGAGAAACCGCTGTTTTCCGTCACCTCCTGCGTCGGCTTGAACATCATATTTGAGGTGATACCCCAATAAAGCGACACCAGCACCGCGGTACAAATAATGGTGGTCCACATCGAGTAGCCGAGGATAAAGAA
This sequence comes from Cedecea sp. P7760, assembly GCF_013386425.1. Lineage (NCBI taxonomy): Bacteria > Pseudomonadati > Pseudomonadota > Gammaproteobacteria > Enterobacterales > Enterobacteriaceae > Cedecea > Cedecea sp. P7760. The sequence continues at coordinate 44,417 of NZ_JACARU010000043.1, forward strand.
AAAGACGGCAATGAGCCCCGCCTGCTGAAACATGATATGGCCCGTCAGCATGATGGTACGGATGCCGGTGATGCGGCGCAGCAGCACATAGCAGATGTTCAATGCCAGCGCGAGCAGCACCGCGTATCCCACCCAGCTGTATGCATCACCCATTTTTTCAATTGTCGCCATCATAGATGCATAAGTATCTGAAATAGCGCCGTTAATGCCGTACACCTCCGACATTTTTGCCACTACCGGCTTGAAGGTGCCGGTCAGGATGCCGGACCCCGCCTGGAGCAACATAAAGCCGATGATAGTTTTGATCGTCCCTTTGATAATCACGCTCGCACTTTTGCGAAGCAGCAGGTAACCAAGACAGGTAACGATCCCCAACAGCAACGGGGCGTTAGTCATTACCTGATCAAAAAAGAGGGTAAAGACACGATAAAAGATCTCCATAAAGCTCTCCGTAAGGTGGTCGCTTCCTGCTTGCTTAGAAACAGGCGGATTGAAAATGCCCCTACACTCTATTTTTCAAAAATAATCACAACAAGATCAAATATGATTATTTGTGAGATATCCCGCAATTTATTTCCTCCCCGCCTTAAAGTGGTGATTTTTATCTTTTAAACAGCAAACGCAACCCTTTAAAATCATAAACATACAAAACAAAAAGCATTTTAATTCTTTATAATCAAGCTCCTTGTCTTCTTTAGAATCTCAGCCACACGATCAAAAAGTGCTTCTTCTCGATGATTAATCATGTCAATATGAATCATTAATAATCACCACATGATCACATGATGACTAGAAAGGAGATATCCGATGAGTAAAGTTGCTTCGATTACCCGCGAATCCTGGATCCTGAATACTTTTCCTGAGTGGGGCTGCTGGCTTAATGAAGAGATTGAGCAAGAGGTTGTTGCCCCGGGGACATTTGCAATGTGGTGGCTTGGCTGTACGGGAATCTGGTTAAAATCCCAGGGGGGGGCAAACATCTGCGTGGATTTTTGGTGCGGTACCGGAAAGCAGAGTCACGCTAACCCGTTAATGAAAGCAGGCCATCAGATGCAGCGCATGGCGGGCGTTAAGAAGCTCCAGCCGAATCTTCGCACGACGCCATTTGTACTCGATCCTTTCGCGATTCGCGAGATCGATGCCGTGCTGGCTACGCACGATCACAACGATCATATTGATGTAAACGTTGCCGCTGCCGTCTTGCAAAACTGTGCCGCAGACGTGCCTTTTATCGGGCCACAAACCTGCGTGGATATCTGGATTAGCTGGGGGGTGCCGCGCGAACGCTGCATCGTAATGAAGCCGGGCGACGTGGTAAAAATAAAAGATACCGAAATCCATGCCCTCGATGCATTTGACCGTACCGCACTGATTACGCTGCCTGTCGGGCAGAAGGCTGCAGGCATATTGCCCGACGGCATGGATGAACGCGCGGTAAATTATCTCTTCAAAACGCCAGGGGGAACGCTCTATCACAGCGGGGACTCTCACTACTCTAACTACTACGCGAAGCACGGGAACGAGCACAAAATCGATGTAGCATTAGGTTCCTATGGCGAGAACCCGCGCGGTATTACTGACAAAATGACCAGCGCCGATATTCTTCGCATGGCCGAATCCCTTAACGCAAAAGTCGTTATCCCTTTTCATCATGATATCTGGTCCAATTTTCAGGCCGACCCACAGGAGATCCGCGTGCTGTGGGAGATGAAAAAAGATCGTTTAAAATATGGCTTTAAGCCGTTCATTTGGCAGGTTGGCGGCAAATTCACCTGGCCACAGGATAAAGATAACTTTGAATACCACTACCCACGCGGATTTGATGACTGCTTTATCCTTGAGCCAGATTTGCCGTTTAAGTCATTCCTGTGATGCAAAGCCGGACACAGGTCCGGCTTTTTCGTTTATCCATAGGTATTTCAAACATTTTCAAATATCATCTTTCTCTATCATCTCTCATCGGAACTACGCATGACAGAAGCACAGCGCCACCAGATCTTGCTCGATCTGCTACAGCAATCCGGGTTTATTACGGTTGAACAGGCAATTGAACGTCTGGGCATTTCTCCCGCAACCGCGAGGAGGGACATTAACAAGCTTGATGAGAGCGGCAAACTGAAGAAAGTTCGCAACGGCGCAGAGGCGATTACCCAGCAACGCCCACGCTGGACGCCGATGAATATTCATCTGGCTCAGAATCACGATGAAAAAATACGCATCGCCAACGCCGCATCGCAGTTGGTGAACCCCGGAGAAAGCGTGGTTATTAACTGCGGATCCACAGCGTTCTTACTCGGCCAACAGATTTGCGGTAAACCGGTACAAATCATCACCAATTACTTACCGCTGGCAAATTATCTTATCGAGCAGGAGCACGACAGCGTGGTCATCATGGGCGGCCAGTACAATAAGAGCCACTCGATTACGCTCGGCCCGCAGGAGAGTGAAACGTCGCTGTACGCAGGACACTGGATGTTCACCAGCGGCAAAGGACTTACCGCTGAAGGACTCTATAAAACCGATATGCTTACCGCTATGGCGGAGCAGAAAATGCTCAGCGTAGTGGGGAAACTTGCCGTACTAGTCGATAGCAGTAAAGTGGGGCAACGGGCTGGTATGCTCTTTAGCCGTGCAGACCAGATAGACCTGGTCATTACCGGCAAGCAGGCCGACCCTGAAGTCGTAAAAAAACTTCAGGATCGTGGTGTGAAAATGATGCTGGTCTAGCGTTAGAGATACCGGGCAAAAAACTGGCTTGTTGTTTCTAACGCCTCGGGCGTGATGCGATGCCTGACGCCCGTCTCCCATACGCAGGTCAGATTTTTATCCAGCCTGTTATCCGCCAGCGCCCGCTGCAGTCTGAACGTTTCTACGGCTGGCACGACGTCATCATCCTCTCCGTGCCACAGCAACAGCGGCCTGTCGCCCAGCTGCTCAAGCTGTTTACCGACGTCGTAATCCACCAGCCCGGCAATCACCTTTTCACGCACGTCGACCGGCGGCGGAAACAGCGTTTGTGCCAGCGTCGCAAAATAACCTGAGCCCATCAGACTGGCGACGCAGCGCACTTCAGGATGACGCGCCATAACCCCCAGCGCCGTCATTCCTCCCATTGAAGCTCCGCCCACCGCAAGCCTGCCGTCGGCAACGCCGCCCGTCTTTAGCAGCGCCTGATAAAGAGCCGGGAACTCATCAATACTGTTTTTTAAAATCGGCCAAAACTGCTGCAGGCGAGTATGAGCATCGCCGCCGTAGCGGGCCCCGTGGTCGAGAGCATCCGGCATAACAACGCGAAATCCCTGCTGCGCCAGCGCCACCGCAAAATAGCTGTACACCAGCTTTGAGGAGGTAAAACCGTGGTAGAAGATAACCGTAGGCAGCGGGGATTGTTTCATCCCGGTCGGTACCGCATGCAAAACTTCTACGTCGGCTAACCGCTCATTATAAATTTCGATCATCTACTCTTCTCCTACGGTGAAATATCAGGGAAAGTAACGCAGGTTAGTGATTATTGTAACGATGAGATCTAGTTATCGGTTTTCATTCGAAAGTCAGCGAAAAGCGCGCCTGAGATAACAAATCGGGAACATCCCCCCTTTTCAGGGCCAAACCCGGAACTACACTATGACTGTCAAGAAACGAGAAACCATCATGCTACGGCTATCTGTGCTATTTATGGCGGCGCTACTCAGCGCCTGCAGCGTACTTCAGGGTACACCGCAGCCCGCCCCGCCGCTGAAGAATTACCCGCAGGAAATACAGCGCCCTCAGACTGCGGAGTTAACAAAAATAGGCACAGTGACCGCCGTAGTACGCGGCTCTCCAATGGACTCAGAAGCCATTATTAAGAAGAAAGCCGCAGCAGCAAAAGCCGATTATTATCTCATCGTGATGAACGATGAAACGGTCATACCGGGCCAGTGGTACGCACAGGCTATTTTGTATCGAAAATAGCCCGCCCCGATAGCCGTTATTTATTGATATTTACACAGCTTTTCGCCGCTTGATCGTTTCTTATGCACAATGGACCTCGCCCTCAGGAAGTGAGGTCAGCTTTAAGTTAGCGAAGGACTGCCCTGTGACTTCGGGGTAAATTGATAAGGAACTGACAATGAAACGATCTCTTGCCTTAACTACACTGCTGTTATCTGTTGGCCTTATTCCGACTCTGGCGCAGTCCGCCGAGTTTGCCAGCGCGGATTGCGTGACAGGCCTGAACGAAATCGGATTAATTTCGGTGAATGATATTGCCGGCAGCCCGCAGGACGTCGAGCGCATGATCGCGCTGAAAGCTGACGAGCAGGGTGCTTCCTGGTACCGCATTATTCAGATGCAGGAAAACTCTCTGCCCGATAGCTGGCGGGCGCAGGCCATCCTCTACGCCTGATGGCCCACCTTCTTATTAAGCCACACCTCCCGTTGCCCGCAGCAGCACATCACTGATGACCTGCTCGGGCAAAAGCGATTCTCCCCTATCGTCCAGCATCATTCGGCACCAGGCTTCGGCTGCGGGTGGTGAAAGAAATTTAAGTAATTGTGCTCCACAGGCAAGATTAGCCAATTGATGGGTGATTTCTCTGCCCCGCTCTTCCTGCGGCTTACGCAAACGCTGCTGTAGCTGTCGCCAGCTGCGATCGAAGTGCCTGTTTTGCCCTCTGACCTCATCAAATTCGGCGTGCAGCATCTCCATCACCGCGGACTGTTTGGCCAGCACGCGCAGCACATCGAGACTCATGATATTGCCCGACCCCTCCCAAATGCTGTTTACCGGCATTTCGCGATACAGGCGCGGCAGATCGCTCTCTTCGCAGTAGCCCACTCCGCCCAGGACTTCCATCGCCTCAGCCACAAAAGGAATACCTGCTTTGCAGAGGCTGAATTTTGCTGCCGGGGTAAACAAGCGGCTATAGGCCAGTTGCTGAGCGTCACCAGGCGACTCCCACGCCCGCGCAAGGCGGAAAAGAAATGCCGTCTGGCCTTCAAGCTGAAGCGCCATTTTCCCCAGTAGCTGGCGCATCATCGGCTGCTCGATAAGCGTCTTGCCAAAGGCCTGCCGCTGGAGGGCGTGACACAAGGCCACCGACAACGCACGCCGCATCAGGCCGTGGCTGCCGAGCGCACAGTCGAAGCGGGTAAATCCGCCCATTTTCAGGATATGGCGTACCCCCTCACCTTCCTCACCAATAAGCCAGGCGGTGGCATCGCAAAACTCGGCTTCACTGCTGGCGTTTGAACGGTTACCGAGCTTGTCTTTCAGCCGCTCAAGGCGAACGGCATTGCGCTGGCCGTCCGGCAGAAAATGCGGCAGGAAGAAGCACGACAGCCCTCCCTTAGCCTGAGCAAGGACGAGGTGCGCATCGCTTTGCGGGACGGAGAAAAACCATTTGTGACCCACCAGCCGGTAAGCTTCACCAGAACCTCTGCCCGCCAGCGGCTCGGCGCGCGTGGTGTTACTCAGCACGTCAGAACCTCCCTGCTTCTCGGTCATCCCCATGCCAATCAGCAGACCACGCTTTTGCCCACCGGGCAGCAGATGCGCATCATAGCGATCGCTGAGCAGCGGCTTGCGCCAGGCGTCAAAGGCTTTGGGTAAATGCTGCAGCAGCAACGGCGTTGCGCCGAAGGTCATGGTGATCGGGCAAAGCGTTCCCGCCTCAACTTGAGCGTGCTGAATGAACCGGGCAGCACGAGCGACAAAAGCGCCCTGCCGCGCATCTTCCTGCCAGGCAAGATTGTGAACTCGATTTGCAAAAAGCCCCTGCATCAGCAGGTGCCAGGCGGGATGGAAGCGAACATCGTCCAGCCGTTCGCCGTTAGCGTCAAAGCGCAGTAGCTCAGGCGGATTGACGTTTGCCAGCCGGCCCAGTTCCAGAGATTCTGCAGAACCCAGCTGCTGGCCGATGCTGGCCAGAAGCTCAACGTCCCAACCTGCGCCTTCGCGGCTCACGGCTTCTCGCAGCGGAATATCTGAAAGAAAAAGATTGCTGTTGCTGAGGGGTATGGGTTGATTAAAAACGGTGTGAGTTTGCCAGCGCATCCTGTGCCCTCCATCTGTGGCAATGCCATTAAGTATGGACGGAGATGCGGGTTCTGCGCGGAGGGGGATCACAAACGGGGTGTTTCCACCCCGCAGAGATAACGCTAATTAACCGCGCTGACGCACGATTTCGAACAGGCAAACGCCGGTAGCGACGGAAACGTTCAGGGAAGAAACGGTCCCGGCCATTGGGATGCTGACCAGCTCATCACAGTGCTCGCGAGTCAGGCGGCGCATGCCTTCGCCTTCTGCACCCATCACCAGCGCCATTGGGCCGGTGAATTTGCTCTGAAACAGAGTGTGGTCCGCTTCACCGGCGGTGCCGACGATCCAGACGTTCTCTTCCTGCAGCAGGCGCATGGTGCGGGCCAGGTTGGTCACGCGGATAAGCGGAACGTTCTCCGCCGCGCCACAGGCCACTTTTTTCGCCGTCGCGTTCAGCTGTGCGGAACGATCCTTTGGCACGATAACCGCATGAACCCCGGCAGCGTCTGCGCTACGCAGGCAGGCCCCGAGATTATGTGGATCGGTTACGCCGTCTAAGATCAGCAGGAATGGACGTTCGTGCTCGGCAATCAGATCGGGCAGATCGTTTTCCTGATACTGGCGGCCCGGCTTCACGCGGGCGATGATGCCCTGGTGTACCGCGCCCTCGGCCTTCTCGTCGAGCCACTGGCGGTTTGCCACCTGCACCGGGATCCCCTGCGCTTCAACAGCGTGGATCAGCGGCAGCAGGCGCTTGTCTTCGCGACCTTTCAGGATAAAGACTTCCTGAAAACGCTGCGGAGCACGTTCAAGCAGGGCCTGGACGGCGTGAATGCCGTAAATAATTTCACTCATCGATATCACTCATTGCGGACGAGGGTTCGCCCGTGTTGGTTTGTTCATGGTCTGGATTTAGCCCCTCACCCCGCCCCTCTCCCCAAAGGGGCGAGGGGGAAAACGATAAAAGAATACACTATCGTTCTGTTTGCCCCCTCTCCCTTTGCGGGAGGGACTACGTCAGGGTGAGGGTAATATCAGCTTGCCTGCTTTTTCGCGGCGCGCTTCGCCTTCGTTGCTGCCGCTATTTTACGGGTTTTGTCCGACGGCGCTTTGGCTTTCTTCGGTTTCTTTCCAGCTTTCTCTTTCTTCGCTTTCGCGCCGTCTTTCTCTTTGCGGAAAGCATTGTCCGGCTCGAAGTTTACGCGTTTGCCAGCCTGGCGGCGCTTAGACGGCGCCCCACCATTTCCGCCTCGCTTCGCTTTGTCTTTTGCCGTTTTACCTTCGCCACGCGGCGCACGTGAGCTTGAGATCAGCGCGAAGTCGATTTTACGCTCGTCCATGTGGACGGCTTCCACCCGAACCTCAACGCGGTCACCCAGACGGTAAGTCTGGCCGCCGGATTCGCCAATCAGGCGCTGACCAATCTGGTCAAAGCGATAATAGTCGTTATCCAGCGTTGAGACGTGAACCAGCCCGTCGATGAACAGGTCTTCCAGGCGCACGAAGAAGCCGAAGCCGGTGACGCTGGCAATAATGCCGTTGAATACCTGGCCCACCTGATCCTGCATGAAGTCGCACTTCAGCCAGTCCGCTACGTCGCGAGTCGCTTCGTCGGCGCGGCGTTCGGTCATCGAGCAGTGCTGACCCAGCTGCAGCATTTCTTCCATGCTGTAGTGCCAGCCGCCGGATTCGGTGCTGTTCCCGGTATGCCCCTGTTCTTTCGCCAACAGGTATTTAATGGCGCGGTGCAGCGACAGATCCGGGTAGCGACGAATTGGCGAGGTAAAGTGCGCATAGGACTGCAGCGCCAGGCCGAAGTGGCCGCGGTTTTCCGGATCGTAGATAGCCTGCTTCATCGAGCGCAGCAGCATAGTTTGCAGCATCTCGTGGTCAGGGCGATCGGCGATGGACGCCAGCAGATCGGCGTAATCACGCGGTTCTGGCTTCTGCCCGCCCGGTAATTCAAGGCCCAGCTCCGCCAGTACCGAACGGAATGCAGTGATCGCATCGTTGCTCGGACGATCGTGATCGCGGAACAGCGCTGGCTCGTTGTTCTTCTCAACGAAGCGCGCCGCCGAGATATTGGCGAGGATCATGCACTCTTCGATTAGCTTGTGCGCATCATTACGCACGGTCTGTTCGACGCGCTCAATGCGACGCTCTGCGTTGAAGATAAACTTCGCTTCTTCGCTCTCGAAGGAAATACCGCCGCGTTGGGCACGGGAAACTTCCAGCACTTTGTAGAGGTTATGCAGCTCTTCGATGTGCTTAACCAGCGGCGCATACTGCTCGCGCAGCTCCTGGTCGCCCTGCAGCATATGCCAGACCTTGGTATAGGTCAGGCGAGCGTGAGAGCTCATCACCGCTTCATAGAATTTGTAGCCGGTCAGACGCCCTGCTGCGGAGATGGTCATCTCGCAAACCATACACAGGCGATCCACCTGCGGGTTCAGGGAACACAGGCCGTTTGAAAGCACTTCCGGCAGCATTGGAACCACCTGCGACGGGAAGTAAACCGAAGTCCCACGGTTGCGGGCTTCGTTATCCAGCGCCGTTGGCGGACGAACGTAGTAGCTTACGTCGGCAATGGCAACCCACAGGCGCCAGCCGCCGCCGCGTTTTTTCTCGCAGAATACGGCATCATCGAAGTCTCGGGCATCTTCACCATCGATGGTCATCAGCGGTAAGTCGCGCAGGTCGACGCGGCCCACTTTGGCCTCTTCCGGCACTTCTTCTTTCAGATTTGCGACCTGGGCTTCAACCTCTTTCGGCCAGACGTACGGAATTTCATGAGTACGCAGCGCCATATCCACGGCCATGCCGGTGCCCATATTGTCACCGAGCACTTCAACAATCTTGCCGATAGCCTTTGTGCGACGGGTCGGGCGCTGGGTCAGCTCAACCACTACCACAAAGCCCATACGGGCACCCATTAGCTCTTCAGGCGGGATCAGGATGTCGAAGCTCAGGCGGCTGTCGTCAGGCACCACAAAACCAATGCCCGCATCGGTAAAGTAGCGGCCTACGATTTGACCGGTTCTTGGCTCCAGTACGCGCACAATACGCGCTTCACGGCGGCCTTTACGATCGGCACCGAGCGGCTGTGCCAGCACCAGGTCGCCGTGCATGCACATCTTCATCTGTTCGGATGAAAGGTAGAGGTCGTCTTTACGGCCTTCTACGCGCAGGAAACCAAACCCGTCGCGGTGGCCAATAACTTTGCCTTTCAGCAGATCGAGGCGTTCCGGCAGCGCGTAGCACTGGCGGCGGGTAAAGACCAGTTGACCGTCACGCTCCATCGCGCGCAGGCGTCGACGTAAAGCTTCAATCTGTTCTTCACCGGAGATTTTTAGTTCTTCCGCCAGCTCATCGCGGCTGGCAGGTTTTTCACGTTTAGAAAGGTGATCGAGAATAAACTCCCGGCTCGGGATCGGGTTTTCGTATTTTTCGGCTTCTCGTTCCTGAAAAGGATCTTTTGACATTTCGGGTCCTCCGTTGTCATCCACAAATGGAATAATAGTTACTCCACCAGCAGTAATTTGTAGAGCGGTTGGTTTTGGTCCACCAGATCGGCCAGCGTATGCTTATCCAGTTCCTGTAGGAAACTTTGCACCGCCTCAGCCAAAGCCTGTTTCAGTCGGCAGGCAGGGGTGATATGACAAAACTCACTGCTACAGTTCACCAATGAGAGCGGCTCCAGCTCACGCACCACGTCGCCAATGCGGATCGTGCCCGCAGGCTTACCAAGGCGGATGCCGCCGTTTTTTCCTCGCACGGCCATAACATAGCCCGCGCGGCTGAGTTGATTGATGATTTTCACCATATGATTACGGGACACACCGTACACCTCTGTCACTTCAGAGATATTGGTCATTCTTCCTTCTGGAAGAGAAGCCATATAAATCAAAGCACGTAAACCGTAATCAGTAAAACTCGTTAACTGCACATCAACCTCATGGGTGGGAGGGGAAACGCTTTGCACAAGGCAAGTTGCACCTTAAAGCAGGTACATATTGATGATAAACCAGCCATATGGTTGCCAGCTAATTTATTTGATTGGAATGATGAATAAAGCGGCGGGGAGAAAGCAATACGGGGTGTGATACCACACCCCGTCACATCATTATGCGTCGAACGGATCGCGCAGAATCATGGTTTCAGTACGGTCTGGGCCGGTAGAGATAATATCAATCGGCACGCCGGTCACTTCTTCAATACGTTTGATGTAGTTCAGCGCTGCCTGCGGCAGACCGCTGCGCTCTTTCACGCCGAAAGTGGTTTCAGACCAGCCAGGCATCACTTCGTAAATCGGCTCGATACCTTCCCAGTCATCCGCTGCCATTGGGGTGGTGGTCACTTCGCGGCCATCTGGCATACGGTAGCCCACGCAGATTTTCACTTCTTTCAGGCCGTCCAGTACGTCCAGCTTGGTCAGGCAGAAGCCAGACAGGGAGTTAATCTGCACGGCACGGCGTACGGCAACCGCATCCAGCCAGCCGGTACGACGACGACGGCCGGTGGTAGCACCGAATTCGTTACCCTGTTTGCACAGGAACTCGCCGATGTCATCAAACAGTTCGGTTGGGAACGGACCCGCACCCACGCGAGTGGAGTAGGCTTTGATGATACCCAGAACGTAATCCACATAGCGTGGACCAATGCCGGAGCCGGTCGCAACGCCACCAGCGGTGGTGTTAGAGGAAGTTACGTACGGATAGGTACCGTGGTCGATATCCAGCAACGTACCCTGAGCGCCTTCGAACATGATGAAGTCGCCGCGTTTGCGCGCCTGATCCAGCAGATCGGATACGTCTACCACCATGGAGGTCAGGATGTCGGCAACCGCCATCGCATCATCCAGCACTTTCTGGTAGTCAACTGCGTCAACTTTGTAGAAGTTCACCAGCTGGAAGTTATGGTATTCCATCACTTCTTTCAGCTTGTCTGCAAAGGTGGCTTTGTCGAACAGGTCGCCAACGCGCAGGCCACGACGGGCCACTTTGTCTTCGTACGCAGGACCGATACCACGACCGGTAGTCCCGATAGCTTTCGCACCGCGAGCTTTTTCACGCGCTACGTCCAGCGCAACGTGGTAGTCAAGGATCAGCGGGCAAGCTTCAGACAGCAGCAGACGCTCACGTACTGGAATACCGCGGTCTTCCAGCCCTTTCATCTCTTTCATCAGCGCAGCAGGAGACAGCACAACGCCGTTACCGATGATGCTGGTGACGTTTTCGCGGAGAATGCCTGATGGAATAAGATGGAGAACGGTTTTTTCACCGTTGATTACGAGAGTGTGGCCTGCGTTGTGACCGCCCTGATAGCGCACAACATATTTAGCCCGTTCAGTCAGAAGATCGACGATCTTTCCTTTACCTTCGTCACCCCATTGGGTGCCCAGTACGACGACGTTGTTACCCATTTTTCAAAATCACCGTTTGCTTAAAAAAGGATTCTACCATCGGTTTCCCAGATGAACAGCCCTTTTAGTATACAAAATAGGTTTCTGCCGGATAAATTTCGCTCAGCTGCTGGCGCGACTCAACATGTAGTAGATAACGATGCCCGCAACCACAAGACCGCCGCCAAAACGACGAAGCAATGTGTCCGGTAATTGAGCCATGGCCAGAATCATGCGCCGCCAGATGCGCGGATAAAGCATGGGGCCTAGCCCTTCGAGCACTAACACCAGGGCAAGCGCCAGCCAAATTGTAGAATTCATAATCATCCTTTACGGGCATAAAAAAAGAGCCGGTAAACCGGCTCTTTGATAATACTCAGCGATTAGCGTGAGCTATTTGCTGGCGTCTTCATGTAGCGGAAGAAGTCGCTGTCCGGGCTCAGAACCATGATGTCCTGGTTAGACTGGAAGCTAGCTTCATAAGCACGCAGGCTACGAATAAAGGCATAGAAGTCTGGATCCTTGCTAAACGCATCAGCAAACAGTTTCGCGGCTTCTGCATCGCCTTCACCACGAGTCATACGGCCCTGGCGCTCAGCTTCTGCCAGCGTACGGGTCACTTCGTAGTCAGCGGTAGCACGCAGCTTCTCAGCCTCTTCCTGACCCTGTGAACGGTGGCGACGAGCAACCGCTTCACGCTCGGCGCGCATACGGTTGTAGATAGCCTCGGACACTTCGGTCGGCAGGTTGATCTGCTTGATACGCACATCGACGACTTCAATACCCAGCGCGGCCATACTGTTCGGGTTAACCACCGGCACTTTGCCGTTGGTCTCTTCGGTAATACGCGCCGCTGCGGAAGCGATAGCATCATCCGCCGCCGGTGTAGCAACTTCATCATCCGTGCCCGCAGAACCGGAGTTCAGAGCATCGCGCACGTCCAGCGTCAGGCGACCACGGGAATCGGTCACGATGTCTTTCACATCCAGGCGACCAATTTCAGAACGCAGACGGTCACTGAACTTACGTTTCAACAGCACTTCAGCCTGAGAAACGTCGCCACCGCCGGTGGCCAGGTAGTAACGGCTAAAGTCGCTAATGCGCCACTTGATGTAGGAGTCAACGATCAGGTCTTTCTTCTCTTTGGTCACAAAGCGATCGGCCTGGTTGTCCATCGTCTGGATACGCGCATCCAGCGTTTTCACGGTTTCAATGAACGGGATCTTGAAGTGCAGACCCGGCTCATACACTACCGGTTTATTTTCGTCATCACGCAGGACTTTACCGAAGCGTAATGTAATGCCGCGCTCGCCCTCATGCACCACGAACAGCGAGGTGTAAATCACGACCAGCACGATGATAATTACTGCAATAAAAGACTTACGCATCGTTATTCACTCCCTACGCGCTGGGTATCGTTGCGCTGTGCGTTAGCACGACGCTGATCCATGATATCGCCGCTCGAGGAGGACGAAGAGGTGCTGGCACTGCTGCCTGAGCTGGACGCTGGCGGCAGGCGCAGCAGGTTGCTCGCTGCGCTGTTATCGCCCTTTGCGGCCGGCTGCTGAGCGCCGCCCTTCAACATCTGATCCAGCGGCAGCACCATCAGGTTGCCACCTTTGTCATTAACCAGCACTTTACGGGTGTGGCTAAGGACTTTTTCCATGGTCTCGATATACAGACGCTCGCGGGTGATTTCCGGTGCGGCTTTATATTCCGGCAACAGTCGGGCAAAGCGAGAAACTTCACCTTCAGCTTCCAGAACGGTCTGCACTTTATAAGCACGAGCCTCTTCCAGAATACGCTGAGCCTGGCCGTTAGCACGCGGCTGTACTTCGTTGGTGTATGCCTCAGCCTCACGGATGTACTGCTGTTCGTTTTCACGAGCAGAGATAGCATCATCAAATGCGGCCTTCACCTCTTCCGGCGGACGCGCCGTCTGGAAGTTGACGTCCAGCAGAGTGATCCCCATGTTGTAAGGCTTGATGGTTTCTTCAAGCTCACGCTGGGTATCGCTACGAATCACGGTACGACCCTCGGTGAGGATCTTATCCATGGTGTACTTGCCGATAACGCCACGCAGCGCGCTGTCGGTGGCCTGACGCAGGCTGTCATCCGCGCTGGTCACGCTAAACAGGTAGCGCTGTGGATCGGTAATGCGGTACTGCACGTTCATCTCAACGCGCACCACGTTTTCATCAGAGGTCAGCATCACGCCGGACGCTGCCAGTTCACGTACCGATTCAACGTTCACCGCCTGAACGCTGTCGATAAAGGTCGGCTTCCAGTTCAGGCCTGGCTCAACCAGGTGGCTGAATTTACCAAAGCGGGTCACAACACCGCGTTCGGCTTCTTTAATGGTATAGAACCCGGTCGCTGCCCAGATAATGACCGCCGCAGCGGCAACGATACCGACCACGCGACCACCAATAGGATTACCCGGTCCCTGCGATGCGTTACCACCGCCGCTACCGCCACTTTTCCGTCCGCCAAGGCCGCCGAGCTTTTTGCTCAGCTTGCGGAAGATATCATCCAGATCAGGTGGACCCTGATCGCGCCCTCCTTTGTTACCCCCAGAGTCGCCGCCAGGCTTGCTGCTTCCCCACGGGTCGCGGTCCTGTCCGTTATTACCGGGCTGATTCCACGCCATGTTTATGCTCCATATTTGTTGTGCGGTGATATCCCCCTAGGGGGAAATAGTCTTCAGGACATTTATGAGCCGACTTTATTGCGTCTAAACGATGTAATCCGCGAGTGCCGGTTCTTGTTTACAAAGGCGACGCCAGTCCACGATAGGCATACGGACTTCTAATCCCACGCAGCCGTCTTCCTCTGTCCACTCTTTTTCTATTGCCTGAAGCTGATAAAAACGGCTCCGTAAACGCCCTGCCTGAGGGGGTAAACGCAGCGTATGCTGCGCAATTTCACCAGACAAACGTTCTGTCAGAGCCTGGAAAAGCAGTGGGACACCGGCACCGGTCTGGGCGGAAAGCCAGACGCGGATCGGCACATTCTCGTCGTTTCTGTCGATACGCGGTTCAAACTCATCCAGCGCATCGATTTTATTCATGACCAACAGAGTTGGGATTTCATCCGCCTCAATCTCTTCCAGTACGGTATCGACTGCTGCAATGTTTTCCTGTATCCGGAAGTCGGCCGCGTCAATCACGTGTAGCAACAGCGTGGCCTGACGAGTCTCCTGCAAAGTGGCTTTAAACGCTGCTACCAAATCATGCGGCAGGTGGCGAATAAAACCGACAGTATCTGCCAGCACGGTTTCGCCCACGTCGGCGACGTCAATACGGCGCAGTGTAGGATCGAGTGTGGCAAATAGCTGATCCGCGGCATAAACATCGGCCGCGGTAATTCTGTTAAATAGCGTGGATTTACCGGCGTTGGTGTAGCCCACCAATGAAATCGTCGGCACATCTGCTTTATTACGTGAACGACGTCCCTGCTCGCGCTGTTTCTCTACGCGCGCTAAGCGCGAGAGAATCAGCATAATACGGTTGCGTAACAGGCGACGGTCCGTCTCGAGTTGGGTTTCACCCGGGCCACGTAAACCAATCCCGCCTTTCTGGCGCTCAAGGTGGGTCCAGCCGCGCACGAGGCGAGTAGCCAGATGGCGGAGCTGAGCCAGCTCAACCTGCAATTTACCTTCATGGGTACGTGCACGTTGGGCAAAAATATCTAAAATTAACCCGGTGCGATCGATAACACGGCACTCGCACAGGGCTTCCAGGTTACGTTCCTGGGCGGGGGATAACGCATGATCAAACAGCACAACCGACGCACCAGTGGCTTTAACAGCCTCGGCAATCTCAACGGCTTTGCCTTCACCAACGAAATACTTTGGGTGCGGGGATTTGCGGCTACCGGTTACCACCTGTAGTGCTTCGACACCGGCTGAAGAGACCAGGGATTCAAACTCCGCGAGGTCCTCCATGTCTTTGTCTTGCGAAAAATAGATGTGAACCAGCACCGCCTGCTCACCGGCATCATAACGGTCAAACAAGCGTATAACCTCTCAAAAAGACCAGCGGGGAACGCAGCTGAACTGGTCCCCCGACCGGGAAAACAGCAAGCGACCTTATTCGGTTTCTTCGCTGTCTTGTTGCGTCGCAGAACCAGCCTGCGCGCTGCCGCCGTGATGGTAGCCGCCAGAACCGCCGGTGCCGGTGTTATTGCTATGATGAGAAACCGGACGAGACGGAACAACGGTAGAAATCGCGTGCTTATAGACCATCTGGCTGACCGTGTTTTTCAACAGGATCACGAACTGATCGAAAGACTCAATTTGCCCTTGCAGCTTAATACCATTCACCAAATAAATAGAAACTGGAACACGTTCACGACGCAGTGCGTTCAAGAACGGATCTTGTAAAGATTGCCCCTTAGCCATTCTATCTTTTCCTTATATGTTTGTTGTTTGTCACTCAAGAGCGATTAGCTCTGAAAAACTGCGTAAAAATTTGCGCACGCTGACGTTTCAATTGTACACATTCACCCATGCTTAGCACTAACAACCTGTAGCACTTCGCTGTATGCCTGTTCCGGTTTTTCACTGTCTAACCAGTGAACCCCTTCCCAGCCACGCAGCCAGGTCATCTGGCGCTTAGCCAACTGACGCGTCGCGCAAATACCTCGATAAACCATCTCATCGTATGAAGTTTCACCGGCCAAATAAGACCACATCTGGCGGTAACCCACGCAACGGATGGAAGGCATCTCCGTATGCAAATCTCCGCGAGCAAAAAGCGCCCGCACTTCTGCTTCAAAACCTGAAGCCAACATCTGATGAAAACGCTGCTCAATTCGCTGATGGAGCAGTTCACGGCTCGCCGGGGCGATGGCGAACTGATGCACCTGATACGGCAGAGCTTCTCCTGACGTTTGCGTCAGTTCCGTTAAAGTTTTACCCGAAATGAAAAAAACTTCCAGTGCCCGGGAAAGCCTTTGCGGATCATTTGGATGAATCCGGGCAGCGGCAACGGGATCAATCTGTTCCAGTTGACGATGCAACGCATCCCATCCTTGCTCTGCCGCCTGTTGCTCTATCTTTGCCCTGACTTCCGGGTCCGCCGACGGGAGCGGCGAAAGCCCCTCTAACAGCGCTTTAAAATAGAGCATTGTGCCGCCGACCAGCAGCGGAATACGCCCGGCGGCGGTAATTTCAGCCATCTCGGCCAGCGCGTCGCGACGAAAATCTGCCGCAGAGTACGCCTGAGCCGGGTCAAGCAGGTCCAGCAGCCTGTGCGGCGCCAGGGCTTGCTCTTGTTCCGTTGGCTTAGCGGTACCTACATCCATCCCTCGATAGATGAGGGCCGAATCCACGCTTATCAACTCTACCGGCAAAGTTTTACGCAAATTAATGGCAAGTGCCGTCTTACCTGAGGCCGTGGGCCCCATTAAAAAAATTGCCTGTGGCTGTTTTTTATCTTCAGTCATCTTTCAGGGCGTTCATCGCCATTTGTAAATCAACAGGTTGCAGCAAACCGCCGGGCGGAGATTTCACCAGCTGCGGGCAGAGACGTTCAACGTCCGCCAGCAGCGCAATCGCCTGAGACTGGCTCCAGTGTTCATGATCGCTCGCCAAATGGCGGGCAATCCACAGAGTCAGCTGGCCCGGGGAGACATCTGCCTGTTGCGCCAGGTATCCTGGCAGTTCGTGAATCAAGATTTGTAAATTTTGTTTGCGTAAAGGTAAAGGTACCGTGCGAATTGTTATCTGCCGTGCATCGGTATCAAATTCAATACCCATTTCTTTCAAAAGCGACTGATATTTAACCAATACATCGTGTTCTTCGCGACTGACTTTCAGACGAAGCGGGATCAACAGCGGCTGAGCCCTAAGCCCTTCACTGCCCGGTGCCAGTTGAGCCTGTTTTAGCCACCGCTCGGCCACCACCAGCGAAAGCAGAGAAAGTTTGCCCTGCCGCTCAAGCAAGGCCTTATCCGGCGGCAAAACCGTTAATACCCGGCCAAAACTTTGCGAGTGGCCTTCAAGCGCTGGCGGCTCTTCAGCCCGGGCTGCAGGTGCAGGTTCTACTTCTGGAGTATCCAACAGCTGGCGATACAGCGCGCCTTGCTGCTTCTGGTAGCCCGGTGCGGCATGAGGCCAAAGCGGCGTTCCTCCCGTCTCACCGGCGCGGCCGCCGCCAGAAGGCGATGGCGAAGCCTGGCGCGGCGGCGCTTCACGTGGCTCACGCGGGGCGGCTGGCGTTGCAAACTGGTTACGCCCGGCAGCGACACGATTTTCCGGCTGCCAGCGTTCAGCTGGCGTATCCGCCGTTTCCTCCAGCGCCAGCGCGTTCTCACCCTGCTGTTGAAGCACGCTGATCACGCCCTGGTAGATAAAGTCATGCACCAGACGCGACTGGTGGAAGCGAACCTCGTGCTTGGCCGGATGAACGTTAACGTCCACCTGATGCGGATCAATCTCCAGGTACAGCACAAACGCAGGTTGCTGATCCACGCCCAGTTTGTCTTCACAGGCCTGGCGGATGGCATGGTTAATTAAGCGGTCGCGCATCATGCGTCCGTTAACGTAACAATACTGGATCTCAGCTAATGCAGAAGTGGTTGCTGTTGGCTCAGCGACCCAGCCGCGCAGCGTTAAATCGCCGTGCTGCCACTCAATCGCCAACGCCTGCTCAAGAAACGGTGTGCCGCAAATAGCGCCAAGCCGACGCTCACGCTGGCCACCCTCCGGCACCGCACGGTATTGGCGAATCATTTTACCGTTATGGTTGAGCGTAATAGAAACGTCGAAGCGCGCCAGCGCGATACGGCGTACCACTTCATCAATATGGTTGAATTCGGTTTTTTCGGTGCGCATAAACTTACGGCGCGCAGGCGTGTTGTAAAACAGGTCGAGGACTTCAAGCGTTGTCCCGACCGGATGCGCGGCTGGTTTGACCGTCACATCCTGGTCGCGCCCTTCGGCATAGGCCTGCCAGGCTTCGTTTTGTTCCGCCGTACGCGACGTCAGAGTCAAACGGGAAACTGAGCTGATACTTGCCAACGCTTCACCGCGGAAGCCGAGGCTGATAATGGCCTCAAGGTCATCCAGCGAGGCGATTTTACTGGTGGCATGGCGAGCCAGCGCCAGCGCCAGCTCCTCCTGTTTAATACCGCAGCCGTTATCGCGAATACGGATAAGCTTTGCGCCACCGCGCTCGATATCGATATCAATCCGCGTGGCGCCGGCATCAAGGCTGTTCTCAACCAGCTCCTTCACTACCGACGCAGGACGCTCTACAACCTCGCCAGCGGCGATCTGGTTCGCAAGCTGCGGCGGCAGAACCTGAATCGGCATGTTATCTCCTTAGTTAGTGGCTGCGACCTGCTGAGGCGACCCCTGCAGGGTGCGGGCAGTTTGCTCATTCGATGGCGCAGACTGCAGCGGATGCTCACGGAAGTAGTTGCGCAGCCCCTCATAAATAGCCTGCGCTATTTGCTGCTGGTAATTGTCGCTGCCCAAAAGGCGCTCTTCGGAACTGTTACTGATAAAGCCCGTTTCAACCAACAGCGAAGGGATATCTGGCGAACGCAATACGCCGAGGCTCGCGTGCTCAGGGCGGCGTTTATGCAGAGAGCCTACCCGCTGAAGCTGCGCCAGCACTTTGGTCGCCACATCATACCCGACTCGCTGGGAATGGCCGAACTGCA
Organism: Cedecea sp. P7760; assembly: GCF_013386425.1. NCBI lineage: Bacteria > Pseudomonadati > Pseudomonadota > Gammaproteobacteria > Enterobacterales > Enterobacteriaceae > Cedecea > Cedecea sp. P7760. The sequence goes on from NZ_JACARU010000043.1 coordinate 63,511, forward strand.
AATCCAGCACCGCCTGACTTAAGTAAGGATCGGCCTGGCTGTTTGCCAGCACGTCTCCCGCACCACCCAGTAATTCAGACTGCTTTTCATGCTGCTCAAGCCAGCCCGCCATTTCACTGTTTGCGCGGCGGTTAGAAAGCACCCAAACGGACGCCCCGGTAGCATCGCGATTCGGCGCGGCATCCGCATGAATCGATACCAGCAGGTTCGCATTCTGCTTACGCGCCACGTCGGAACGCCCCATTACCGAGATAAAATAATCGCCATCGCGGGTCAACACGCCCCGGAACATCGGATCGTCGTTCAGCAAAGCTTTCAGCTTGCGGGCGATAGAGATAGTGACGTTCTTTTCCTGAGTACCACCGGGGCCAATCGCGCCGGGGTCCTGACCGCCGTGACCGGCATCAATAGCCACCACAACGGTATCTGACGGGCCGCTATTTTTCACGCGAGCCGCCGGGCGAGTTACTGTATTGGACCCTACCACGCCGGTAACCTGCTGAGGTTTAAAGGGATTGCGAGCCGGACCGGGAGCCTGGACAGGCGGAGCAGGTTCAACTCGTTTGGCGACAACCGGCGGTGGAGGCGGCGGCGGCGCATCAGCGTTAATCGTAAAGATGACGGTATAATTAGCCCCGTTTTGCTGCTTTACGGCGCGGGTTTTGCCGGGCTGGGTTAAATCAACGACCAGGCGTAAAGATTGATCGTCTTTTGGCTGCCCGGAGCTGATGCTTTTCACCAGGTTGTTACCGCTAAACTGCAGCGGCAGCCCGCGAATCACACCGCTTTGCTTAATATCCAGCGCGACGCTTCGCTTGCTGTCCTGCGAAAAGGTGTATTCCGGGTCGCCCATAAAACTGAAGGTGATACGCGCCTGATTCTCACCGTTAGAAACCTGAATATCCGACAGCGCGGCCGCCCCCGCCTGCGCGCAGCACAGCAGCAGGAATCCGGCCATCAACCAACCTTTCACGCGATAGATCATCCCGTCATCCTTGCTATTTGGCTAACCGCGCCAGTAACGCTTCACCAGATGATGAAACGGCAGCAATGCGCGCTTCACGCCCTTGCGCCTCGTAGCTCAGGTGAATTTCGACATCCGGATCGGGGAGCACACCTGTCCCCTGCTGCGGCCATTCCACCAGGCAAATCGCGTCATTGGTGAAGTAGTCACGGATCCCCATAAACTCAAGCTCTTCCGGGTCTGCCAGGCGATATAAATCAAAGTGATAGACCATCAGGCTATCAAGCTGATACGGCTCGACCAGCGTATATGTTGGGCTTTTAACGTTGCCTTTATGCCCCAGCGCCTGCAAGAAACCGCGGCTAAAGGTGGTTTTACCCGCCCCGAGGTCGCCATAAAGGTAAATAACCGTCGCGCCTTCACAGGCCAGCGCCAGGCGCTTGCCCAGCTCCAAAGTTGCCGCTTCTTCAGGTAATGCAATAACTCGATTCATCATGGCTTCAGGTATTCAAATCCGGGTTAACAAACAGGTAAAGCGTTGAAAGCAGGTCGCTCGCCAGCATACCGCGCGTGCCTCGCTGGCGGGCTAAAACATCAGCCGCCGCGCCGTGAGCCACGCAGCCTGCACAGGCAGCATCATAAGGGGTAAGCTTCTGTGCCAGCAATGCGGCAATGATCCCCGACAGCACATCCCCCATTCCACCGCTTCCCATCCCGGCGTTACCCACGTCGATAATGCCCAACCGATCGTGGCTGGCGACCAGCGTGCCGGCACCTTTTAAGACCACGGTTCCGCCATAACGTTTAGCCAAACGCCTTACAGCAAGTAAGCGGTCACTCTCAATTTGTGACACAGCGCAATTAAGCAGCCTTGCCGCTTCGCCAGGATGAGGCGTAATCACGCGATTCTGACGTTTATCCGGGTTGATTGCCAGAAGGTTAAGCGCGTCCGCGTCCCAAAGCATCGGTTTGCGGCTGTTTTCAACTTTCTGCAGCGCCTTCTTGCCCCATTCCTGCTGCCCGAGCCCGGGGCCAATCGCCACCACATCCGCCCATTCAAGCGATTCATCAAGCGATTGCGGAGTCAGTTCGTGAACCATTAGCTCGGGGCAAGCGGTAAGCAACGGGGCAACGTTTTCCGCACGGGTTAATACCCGAACCAGGCCAGCCCCGGCACGCAACGCAGCCTCACCGGCCATGCGAATGGCTCCCGCTGTACCGCTGTCGCCGCCAATCAGCACCAGCCGCCCGTTATCCCCTTTATGCGACGTAGGCCGCCTCGGTTTGATCCAGTCGGCAAGCTGCTGGACATCAAATCGGGAAATAGGCGCTTCCTGCGCATCTAACCAGGACTCAAGCCCTAATGCGGAAAAATGGAGCCTGCCAACAACATCCCGCGCCTTACCCGTTAGCAGCCCCGGCTTGAGAGCGATAAAAGTCACAGTATCCGCAGCCTGAACCACCGCTCCGGGCACGGCACCGGTATCGGCCTGCAGCCCGGAAGGAATATCCATTGCCACGACCGACGCAGGATGCTCGTTCATCTGCTTGATAAGCTGAGCGATATTTTCGCGCGGGGCGCTGTTTAAGCCAATGCCCAGCAAGGCATCGACAATTAAATCAACGTCAGCGGGCCAGACTGTATCGGGATCGTGCGGAACGCCGCCTGCATTGAGCCATGCCTCGCGGGCCTGACCCGCCTCTTCGGGTAAGGGCTTATCGCTTTCGACAGCCAGCAACGTCACCTGAAGGCCAGCGGCCTGAGCCAGGCGGGCCACAACATAGCCGTCACCGCCGTTATTCCCATGCCCGCAGGCGATTAGCCAATGGCGAGCTTGAGGATAACGCGTGCGGGCGATCTGAAATGCGGCTTCGCCGGCACGCTGCATCAGCTCATAAAGCGTGATGCCCAGGCTGTCTGCCGCGTCCCTTTCGGCTTTACGCAGCCAGTCCGCCGGCCAGACCGAATGTGGTATACTTTTGCCGTACTTTTTCAGGTTATGGTCCGTCATGTCACAGCCCCTCGATTACAATCAGTTAGCGCAAAGCATTAAACAGTGGGGCAAGGATCTTGGCTTCCAGCAGGTCGGTATTACCGATACCGATCTCACCGCCAGCGAGCCACAACTGCAGGACTGGCTCGATAAGCAATATCACGGCGAAATGGACTGGATGGCCCGGCACGGCATGATGCGCGCCCGACCACACGAACTGATGCCCGGTACGCTCAGGGTCATTAGCGTTCGCATGAACTACCTTCCGACCAACGCTGCTTTCGCCTCAACGCTGAAAAATCCGCAGTTGGGTTATGTCAGCCGCTATGCGCTGGGCCGTGATTATCACAAAGTCTTGCGTAACCGCTTAAAAAAGCTGGGGGAAATGATTCAGTCCCACTGCTCCACGCTGAATTTTAGACCTTTTGTCGACTCAGCGCCGCTTCTTGAGCGCCCGCTGGCGGAAAAAGCCGGGCTCGGCTGGACAGGTAAGCACTCACTTATCCTCAATCGCGAGGCCGGCTCGTTCTTCTTCCTCGGCGAACTGCTGGTCGATATTCCGCTGCCGATTGACGCTCCCGTTGAAGAGGGCTGCGGCCGCTGCGTAGCCTGCATGACAATTTGCCCGACTAACGCCATCGTCGAACCTTATACGGTGGACGCGCGGCGCTGTATCTCCTACCTGACGATTGAGCTTGAAGGCGCAATCCCGGAAGAATTCAGGCCGCTTATTGGCAACCGTATCTACGGCTGCGACGACTGCCAGCTTATCTGCCCGTGGAATCGCTACTCGCAGCTAAGCGAGGAAGATGATTTTAGCCCGCGCAAGGCGCTTCACTCGCCACCCCTGACCGAGCTGTTCGCCTGGACCGAGCAGCACTTCCTGCGAGTCACCGAAGGTTCCGCGATTCGCCGTATTGGGCATCTTCGCTGGCTGCGTAATATTGCCGTCGCACTGGGCAATGCCCCCTGGAATGAAGCTAACCTGACCGCACTTGAGCAGAGAAAAGGTGAGCACCCACTTCTGGACGAGCATATTGAATGGGCGATTGCGCAACAATTAGCCAGACGAAGCGAGCAGGCCGTAGAGGTTCAGTTGCCGAAGAAACAGCGGCTGGTGAGAGTGATCGAGAAGGGGCTTCCACGCGACGCATGATATGTCCACAGCGTGTGCATAAAATTCAAAAACGCGTTGTCATTCAAGCGTCAAAATTTCTGCAAGCATTACATTAATATTTCGAAATTAAATTAAATCGTTAATTATCAACAAATTAAAATATTGATGTAATAAATATTACATTTGTAGAAGACGAGCGAAGAGACAGACGCCTGTGGATAAGTCTGTTTATAGACGTATTACAAAACGGCAAAATACCATCACCAACGCCTGCTGAGCGCTGTGGATAATTTTTACTTGAAAGGAAAATTTGGAGCGGGAAACGAGACTCGAACTCGCGACCCCGACCTTGGCAAGGTCGTGCTCTACCAACTGAGCTATTCCCGCTCTGTGTAACGCTGCAAATTCTGCATCGGTACGGGAGGCGCATTATACGAGAATTCGTTTTTGTCGCAAGCCCTCAAACGTTTTTTTTCGCGTTTTTTGTCTGACTGCTGGTTAAACCATCAAGATGATTATTTTATCGTCTGAAATGGCTAATTCCCCCTCACCTTTCGATGAGGGGACTGTTTTTAAAGCTTAATAAAATTCTCACGGTAGTAGGCAAGCTCCGCCACGGACTCGCGGATATCGTCCATCGCCTGGTGAGTTCCCTGCTTTTTAAAGCCCGGCAGAATTTCCGGCTTCCAGCGGCGCGCCAGCTCTTTCAGCGTGCTCACATCGAGGTAACGATAATGGAAGTAGGCTTCCAGCTCGGGCATGTACTTAAACAGGAAGCGACGATCCTGCCCGATGCTGTTCCCGCAAATTGGGGAAGTGTTCGCCGGCACCCACTGCTGCAGAAACTCAATCGTCGCAAGCTCCGCCGCGCGATCGTCAAGCTGACTTGCCTTCACGCGCTCAACCAGGCCACTGGCGGTATGGGTACGAACGTTCCAGTCGTCCATCAACCCCAGCTGTTCATCGGACTGGTGTACCGCAATGGTCGGCCCTTCTGCCAGAATGTTCAGGTTGGCATCGGTCACCAGGGTAGCAATCTCAATAATGCGATCCCGCTCGGGATCCAGACCGGTCATTTCTAAATCAATCCAAATCAGATTGTTTTCGTTTCCACTCATGCTATTTTCCACCCTTCTTGTGCGTCGCCCACCCTTGACGATGGGTTAATTCGTATAAAATAGTGTGTATCATAGAGGTTTTGCCCACCAGGGGCGACCAGGAGCCAGTACGCTTGAGCAAAAATAAACTCTCCAAAGGACAACAGCGCCGCGTCAACGCAAACCACCAGCGTCGTCTGACAAAAACCGTGGAGAAAGCCGACTACGACGATGCCCAGTTTGGTGAACCGCGCGAAGGCACGGTAATCAGCCGCTTTGGCCAGCATGCAGACGTCGAGTCGCATGAAGGCACGGTACACCGCTGCAACATTCGTCGCACCATTCGTTCGCTGGTCACCGGCGACAAGGTAGTCTGGCGCTTAGCGAAAGAGGCCGCAGAAGGCGTCTCTAAAAAAGGGATCGTGGAGGCCGTACACGAGCGCACCTCCGTACTGACCCGTCCAGACTTTTACGATGGCGTAAAGCCGATTGCGGCAAACATCGACCAGATAATCATCGTTTCGGCTATCCTGCCGGAGCTGTCGCTGAACATTATCGACCGTTACCTCGTAGCCTGCGAAACCCTCGACGTTGAGCCGCTGCTGGTACTGAACAAAACTGACCTGCTGGATGATGAAGGCCGCGCCTTCGTTAACGAGCAGATGGATATCTACCGCAAAATTGGCTATCGCGTGCTGATGGTCTCCAGCTACAAGGCGGAAGGGCTAAAAGATCTTGAGGCCGAGCTGGTTGGCCGTATCAGCATCTTCGCCGGCCAGTCAGGCGTGGGTAAATCAAGCCTGCTGAACAACCTGCTGGGCTTCACTGAAAAACAGATCCTGGTAAACGACGTTTCCGACGTTTCCGGCCTCGGTCAGCACACCACCACCGCCTCTCGCCTCTATCACTTCCCAGGCGGCGGCGACGTGATTGACTCCCCAGGCGTGCGTGAGTTTGGTCTTTGGCACCTGGAACCTGAACAAATCACCCACGGATTTGTCGAATTCCATGACTATTTAGGCCGTTGTAAATATCGCGACTGCCGTCACGACAACGATCCAGGCTGCGCCCTGCGTGAGGCCGTGGAGAAAGGCGAGATAGCCGAAACACGTTTTGAAAATTACCACCGTATTCTGGAAAGCATGGCGCAGGTAAAAACGCGTAAAAGCTTTTCTGATACTGACAACTGACAATTAAGCTGGGCATCGCTAGAATCGCCCCTTTTCTGTATCGGCCCACCTATCAGGGCATTTAGCCAGGAGGCTATTTTGTTAGACAACATTAAACTTTCGCTCCAGTACCTTCTGCCAAAACTGTGGCTGACTCGCCTGGCAGGCTGGGGCGCAAGCAAACGTGCTGGCTGGCTGACCAAGCTGGTCATCGATTTGTTCGTCAAGTACTACAAAGTAGACATGAACGAGGCGCAGAAGCCGGACACCGCAGCTTACCGCACCTTCAACGACTTCTTTGTGCGTCCGCTTCGCGATGACGTTCGCCCGATGAACACCGATCCGAGCGTGCTGGTCATGCCTGCCGACGGAGTGATAAGCCAGCTGGGCCGCATCGAAGAAGACAAAATCCTGCAGGCGAAAGGCCATAACTACAGCCTGGAAGCGCTGCTGGCGGGTAACTACCTGATGGCCGATCTGTTCCGTAACGGCAGTTTCGCCACGACTTACCTTTCTCCACGCGACTATCACCGCGTGCATATGCCGTGTAACGGTATTCTGCGCGAAATGATTTATGTGCCAGGCGATCTGTTCTCCGTGAATCACCTGACCGCGCAAAACGTGCCTAACCTTTTTGCCCGTAACGAACGCGTTATCTGCCTGTTCGACACAGAGTTTGGTCCAATGGCACAAATTCTGGTTGGTGCTACCATTGTTGGCAGCATCGAAACCGTCTGGGCCGGGACTATCACCCCACCGCGTGAGGGCGTTATCAAACGCTGGACCTGGCCTGCCGGTGAAAGCGAAGGCGCTGTGGCACTGCTGAAGGGTCAGGAAATGGGCCGCTTCAAGCTGGGCTCCACGGTGATTAACCTGTTTGCACCGGGCAAAGTAAACCTGGTCGAGCAGCTGAAAAGCCTGTCAGCAACGAAAATCGGTGAACCTCTGGCCATTTCTACCGAGCCTGTTATTGAGCCTGAAGTGCCGGTGAGCGAAATCCCTGCCGACGTTCTGGAAACCGAAGCAGACGTACCGGAAGCGCCAAAAACCGCAGAATAATGTCGAAGAACAGGCGACTGGCAACCCAGAAGCCTGAAAGACAACAGCACTTAACCATGAAAATCAACCCATTGATTTTCAGCTGAAACCTCAAAGAGGGAAACCGTGCTTTCCCTCTTTTCCAGCAACGTTATAGGTAACTGACGTGCGCCTGATTATCACTTTCCTGATGGCCTGGTGCCTCAGCCTGGGGGCGTATGCAGCAACAGCGCCCGATGCAAAACAAATCTCGCAGGAACTGGAGCAGGCTAAGGCCGCCAAAAACACGCCAAACCAGGCGGAAATTGTGGAAGCTCTCCAGTCGGCGCTGAACGCGTTAGATGAACGCAAAGCCTCGCTTGAACGCGCCGAACAATACCAGCAAGTCATTGATAACTTCCCTAAGCTGTCGCAAACCCTGCGCAAACAGCTGACCAACCTGCGCGATGAACCTGAAGAAGTGCCGCCGGGCATGAGCAGCGACGCGTTAAACCAGGAGATTTTGCAGGTCAGCAGCCAGCTGCTGGACAAAAGCCGACTTGCCCAGCAGGAGCAGGAAAGAACCCGCGACATCAGCGACTCGCTAAGCCAGCTCCCTCAACAGCAAACGGATACTCGCCGGCAGCTCAACGACATTGAACGTCGTGCGGGCTCTCAGCAAAGTGGCAGCACGCCTCTGGCCCAGGCCCAGCACTTCCTGCTGCAGGCTGAATCCGCCCGCCTGAAGGCTCAGGTGGATGAACTCGAACTGGCTCAGCTTTCCGCTAACAACCGCCAGGAGCTTGCGCGCATGCGCGCCGAGCTGGCGCAAAAGCAGAGTACGCAGCTGGATGCCTACCTCCAGGCTCTGAGAAACCAGCTCAACAGCCAGCGCCAGCGTGAAGCGGAACAGGCGCTGGAAAGCACCGAGCTGCTGGCGGAAACCAGCGCTAACCTGCCGCCAGAAATATTCGAGCAGTTCAAAAATAACCGCGAACTCTCTCAGGCACTCAATCAACAGGCCCAGCGCATGGACCTGGTGGCCTCTCAGCAACGTCAGGCCAATAACCAGACGCTGCAGGTCCGCCAGGCGCTCAATACGCTGCGAGAGCAGTCCCAATGGCTGGGCGTCTCGAACGTGCTGGGTGAAGCACTGCGCGCCCAGGTTGCCCGCCTGCCGGACATGCCAAAGCCGCAGCAGCTGGACACCGAGCTGGCTCAGCTGCGCGTAGAGCGCCTGCACTATGAAGATTTGCTCAATAAACACGCCCAGCTACGCCAGGTTCGCCAGGCTGACGGCAGCCCGCTGACCGCCGAGCAAAATAAGATCCTGCAGGCGCAGCTTCGCACCCAACGTGAGCTGCTGAACTCGCTGCTGCAGGGCGGCGATACCCTGATTCTCGAGTTAACCAAGCTGAAAGTGGCGAACAGCCAGCTTGAAGACGCGCTGAAAGAAGTGAATGAAGCGACCCACCGCTACCTGTTCTGGACGTCTGACGTCAGCCCAATAGGCATCAGTTGGCCGCTGGAAATCGTGCAAGATCTGCGGCGTCTGGTGTCGCTGGATACCTTTAGCCAGTTGGGTAAAGCCGCGATCATGATGGTAACCAGCAAAGAAACGCTGCTGCCGCTCTTCGGCGCGCTGATTCTGGTTGGGTTTAGCATTAGCTCGCGCCGTCACTTCACTGCCTTCCTCGAGCGCTCCAGCGCCAAAGTCGGAAAAGTAACGCAGGACCACTTCCGCCTGACGCTACGCACCGTGTTCTGGTCGATTCTGGTCGCCTCTCCGCTCCCCGTGCTGTGGGCAACGCTGGGTTATGGTTTGCAGGAAGCGTGGCCTTACCCCATCGCGGTGGCGATAGGCGACGGCGTTACCGCTACGGTGCCTCTACTTTGGGGGGTGATGATCTGCGCGACGTTCGCACGCCCTACCGGGCTGTTTGTGGTGCATTTTGGCTGGCCGCGCGAGCGCGTAGGGCGGGCCATGCGCTACTACATCATGAGCATAGGCCTGATTGTGCCGCTGATCATGGCGCTGATTATGTTCGACAATCTCAACGACCGGGAATTTTCAGCCTCGTTGGGCAGGCTTTGCTTCATCATGATTTGCGGCGCGTTGGCTATCGTCACGCTCAGCCTTAAACGTGCCGGGCTACCGCTCTATCTCGACAAGCAGGGCGATGGTGACAACATCGTGAACACCATTCTGTGGAACCTGCTGCTCTGTGCTCCGTTGATGGCTATCCTGGCGGCTATCGTCGGCTATCTGATGACGGCTCAGGCGCTGCTGGCACGTCTGGAAACCTCCGTAGCCATCTGGTTCCTGCTGCTGGTGATTTATCACATCATCCGCCGCTGGATGCTTATCCAGCGCCGCCGTCTGGCCTTTGACCGCGCTAAACACCGCCGGGCTGAAATCCTTGCCCAACGAGCGCGTGGGGAAGAAGATACGGCGCATGCTAACAGCACCGAAGGCTCGGTAGAAACCGTGGACGAGCCGGAAGTCGATCTCGATACCATCAGCGCCCAGTCTTTGCGCCTGGTCCGCTCAATTCTGATGCTTATTGCCCTGCTGTCGGTGATTTTTCTGTGGTCCGAAATCCACTCGGCGTTTGGCTTCCTCGGTAACATCACGCTGTGGGACGTCACCTCCACTGTTCAGGGTGTGGAAAGCATCGAACCGATTACGCTTGGCGCGGTACTGATTGCCATTCTGGTGCTGATTATTACCACGCAGCTGGTGCGTAACTTACCGGCGCTGCTGGAGCTGGCCATTCTTCAACACCTGAACTTAACGCCAGGCACCGGCTATGCCATTACCACCATCACCAAATATCTGCTGCTGCTGATTGGCGGGCTGGTGGGCTTCTCGATGATCGGGATTGAGTGGTCCAAGCTGCAGTGGCTGGTAGCCGCACTCAGCGTGGGGTTGGGCTTCGGTTTACAGCAAATCTTCGCCAACTTCGTCTCTGGCCTGATTATTCTGTTCGAGAAGCCGATACGCATCGGCGACACGGTGACCATCCGTGACCTGACGGGCACCATCACGCGAATCAACACCCGTGCGACCACCATCAGCGACTGGGACCGAAAAGAAATCATCGTTCCGAACCAGGCATTTATTACCGAGCAGTTTATCAACTGGTCGCTTTCGGACTCGGTCACGCGTGTGGTGCTCACCATTCCGGCCCCGTCAGAAGCGAATACGGAAGAGGTCACCAAAGTCCTGCTGGAAGCCGCGCACCGCTGCACGCTGGTGCTCGATACGCCGCAGCCGGAAGCATTCCTGGTCGATCTCCAGCAGGGTATCCAGGTCTTCGAACTGCGTATTCACGCGGCGGAGATGGGCCACCGAATGCCGCTGCGCCACGAAATCCACCAGCTGATTCTGCAGGGCTTCCGCGAGCACAACATCGAGATGCCGTTCCCACCGTTCCAGATGCGTCTGGAAAGCCTCAGCGGGCAGCGTAGCAGTAAGACGATTAAATCCGCGGGCAGAGCCGCCAGAACGCCTGGCAGCCTGTAATTTCATGGAAGGAAAAAAACGCGTTGGCAAAACCAACGCGTTTTTTTATTTCAGCAGTTTAGGCAACTCACGCAGGCACCAGGCTTTGGCCTCGCCCATGCTGTCGCGTCGCCACGCCATAATGATATCAATCTCGTTGGTGTACTCCGGGCTAACCACCCGCAGGCGGCCTTCGGCAATATCCTGCTCTACCAATGGGTAGGGCATCGTCGCTACGCCAAGCCCGGCCAGCAGCGCCAGCCTTTTCTCTTCGATAGAACTCACCGTCAGGCGCGGCTGTTTGTCCAGCAGTCGGACCGTTAGCACCGGCCTTTCACGAGCGGTGTCGGCTACCGCCACGCCACGGTATTTCACGCGGGTCACTTCAGACAGCGGCTCCGGTTCCTGATGAATAGGATGATCCGGGGCGGCAACATACACGCTCATCACTTTGTACAGCTTGCGGGAGTTAATTTCCGACGAGCTGCGGAAGTGCATATCCGGCGCAATGACAATATCCGCCCTTCCCTGCTCAAGCCGTTCCCAGGCCCCGGCCAGCACCTCGGTAAAAATAGACAGCTGGGTGTCAGCCTTAGCGGCCAGCTTGTCGACCAGCGGGAACAATTTTTCCGTCGGCACCAGCGCTTCGGTAACGATGGTCAGGTTTGCTTCCCAGCCCCGCGCCAGCGCTTCAGCATCGGTCGTCAGCTTATCAGCAGCCTCCAGCAGTACCCGCCCTCGCTCCAGCAGCATACGCCCCACGTTGGTGAATTTGGTGCGATGGCCCGAACGGTCAAATAGCACAACATCCAGTTCTTCTTCTAATTTTTGCATGGTGTAGCTAAGCGCTGACGGCACGCGCCCCAGCTCGTCGGCAGCGGCGGCAAAACTGCCCCGCCTGTCGATTGCATCCATGACCCTTAACGCTTCCAGCGTCAACGCCCTTTCTTTCGCCATTTCGTTCTCATTCAGGAAATTTGAACATACCGAGCAGATTAACTGGCTAACAATGCAGCGCCCAGACCCTTAACATGGGTTTAGTGTAAAGAGAGGTCAAGAATTATGATTACGACAAGAACAGCCAAACAGTGTGGTAAAGCTGACTACGGATGGCTGCAGGCTCGCTACACCTTTTCTTTTGGACATTACTTCGACCCGAAACTGCTGGGCTACGCCTCCCTGCGCGTGCTCAACCAGGAAGTCCTGGCGCCCGGCGCATCGTTTCAGCCGCGCGGCTACCCAAAGGTAGACATCCTCAACCTGATTCTGGAAGGGGAAGCGGAATACCGCGACAGCGAAGGCAACCATGTCCAGGCCAGCGCAGGCGAAGTTCTGCTGCTATCGACCCAGCCCGGCATCAGCTATAGCGAGCACAACATCAGCAAAGAGAAATCACTGACGCGGATGCAGCTGTGGCTGGACGCCTGTCCGGAGAGTGAAAATCCGCTGGTGCAAAAGGTCCCGCTGAAAGGAGCATCGCATCAGCTAATTGCCTCGCCGGACGGCAGCAGTAACAGCCTGCAGCTGCGCCAGCAGGTATGGATCCATCATATTGAGATGGAAAAAGGCGAACAGCTAAACTTCCAGCTCCATGGCCCGCGTGCCTACCTGCAGTCGATTCACGGCACGGTACACGCGGTGACATCGTCCGAAGAGAAGGAAGGGTTAACCTGCGGCGACGGCGCGTTTATTCGAGATGAAGCGAAAATCACGTTGGTGGCAGATACGCCGCTGCGTGCGCTGCTGATTGATTTGCCGGTTTAAACTCTCCCCGACGTGATGTCGGGGATGAGCCCGTTAGTCAGGCTGTTTTATTAGCCATAATGTCAATAATCTGGCGGTCGGTTGCCTGCATTGACCGGCTTGCCAGAGCACAAAGATTACTGATGGATTTTTCAATATCCTGATCCACGATCCCTTCGTTACCCGTGACCGCCGTATTATCCAGAGCCATCAGAACGGCTTTCCATGCAGAAGAAACGCTGGTTGAAACCTTCATCGCGCAGCTATTGGAAGCGCCATCGCAAATCATGCCGCTGACGTCCCCAATCATCGAGCTAATCGCCATCGTAATACTCCGGTAGCTTCCGTCAATCAGCCACAACATGCCCGCCGCCGCCCCCATTGCGGCCGTCGTCGCCGCGCAAAGTGCTGATAAAGTTGGCAGCTGATGGTGAATGTAAATAGCCGTCAAATGCGACAGAATAAGCGCCCGGGTTAGCTGCTCCTCACTGCTTCCAAGGTGTTCAGCCACGACCACAACCGGCATCGTGGCCGCAATGCCCTGGTTACCCGACCCAGAGTTACTCATTGCCGGCAAACAGGCGCCGCCCATGCGGGCATCCGAGGCGGCAGACGTTCGGATGATAATATCCGTGAACAGATCTTTCGCCAGCAGCCCCCGCGCTCTCTGGCGCTGCAAAGTTGCACCGATGTGAAGACCATACGGGGCCCGCAGTCCTTCATGGGAAAGGGCGTTATTCAGCAAGGCCGCATCCCGAATAAAACCGATGCTCTCGACGGGGACATTCCCGGCAAACTCAACAATTTGCGACAGCGTAAATTTGGCCAGATCGCAGCAGGATTCAGCATCATCAGTTCGGGGTTCATGGCTGCGGTCAAACAGCACTTTTCCCTGTTTCTCAACGCGAACCACCCTGCTATGCCCACCAGCAATGGTGACGGTAGCAAACGCATTAGCCGTAAAAACCGTGGCGCTGGCGTAGAGGATTTCGTCGCAAGGCTCACAAATTGAGACGGAGACTCGCCCATTCGCCAGCAGCAACTTACCGGCGGCAATAGACGCGACCGAAGCGCTTTTCAACACTTCAAGCCCGGCCTGCGGATTGCCCCCCAAGGCACCAACTGCGGCAGCAATCGGCAACCCAACCATACCTGTTCCGGGTACCGTCACCCCCATCCCATTTTTCATCAGATTGGGGGAGACCTTCGCCACAATACGCTCCACGTTGCCCTCCAGGTGCGAAGCCGCCAGGGCGCTGGCCAGCGCCAGCGAAATGGGTTCAGTGCAGCCTACCGCAGGCCTCACATTTTGTTTTACCGCCCGGATTAATTCGGCCCACGCCGGGTTTAATTCTGGATTTAACATATTTATACCTTAAGTCCTTACTGCAACCTGGCCATCAGGAGAACGCCAGGAAAGGAGAAACACAAAGCAATAGCCCGGTAATAATAATAATAATCAGAGATACCCCTTTATATTTATGCAGCGCCGGGACTTTATAAACCAGCCATGCAGGGATCAAACACCCGACCATGCCAAATATTGGGCTACATATTGAGGTAAAACTTAACACGGGTGCATTCAGAACAATCGCACTCCAGGAAAGCAAAATTGCAAAGATCATAATGCCGTATTGCACCAGTCGCTCATTAATTTTCTCAGCGGCAATTTTACGGCGTAATATATTAATCACGATACCCTGCGTTGCTTCACGAAACCCGAGATAAACCCCAAAGAATGCGGTCATTACCGCAAAAATATTTAATATAACGCCGACGACAGTAACCCATGAACCAGACCCACCATTAATAAACTGGGCGGCAATCGCTAATGCTGAAATATTTTGTTCATAGGCTTTTACCGCTTCATCGTGCCCCATCGCCAAAGTAAACGACACCGCATAGAAAAATACCGTGACAAACAAAATCCCAAAGGCAATATTCATCGCTCGTAATGCTTTATGGCGAGCGACCTCACGAGATTTTTCTCGCGATCTGTACGAGATAACCATCGGGCTCAGCGTCTGAATAAACAGAATAGAAGTCAGGGTAAAGGGCAACGTGATGATGGCATTCTTGATAAGCAACCCCAGCGGAGGCAACGAACCCGCGTTATAGAGATGCCAAAGGCCAATCATTGATACACCCAGCGCCGCCACAACCAGAAGTTTAGTCATCACCATCAAGCTGGAAACTTTAAACAGCAGCCGCTCACCGCGCGAAGATATCGCCACCAGCACACAAATCAGTATCAGGCCATAAAATGGGTTATCTGAAAGTAACTCGTCCGTTACGCCAAAGGTATGCAGATAAGAAGCGCTGTCATTAGTAATGGCGGTAGCGTAAACAAACATCCAGATAACCAACATAATGAAATAAAGCGCCCCTAACAATACCCCCCAGTTTTTCCCAAGATAACCGCTGATCACGCTTGGGTAGTCTTTACATTCCGGGGATTCGGCAAGGGTATTAATAAACAACCGCTGGAATAAATACATCGCGGGGTAACCTACAATGGAAGAAAGCAGGAAAACCCACAATCCCATTAATCCAACCTGAACGGGTAAAAAAACGATCCCCGCACCAATCGCCATACCAATACTCATTATTATCCAGCCAATGTCGTTACTATCCAGCTTTATTGCATCCTGCCATTCACGTTCGGTCATTCCGGCACGACGAGCAGCCGGTGAGGTCGCCAGAGGGGCGATTATTGTTTCCATTTAATATTTCTCTTAATGTAGGATTTAATCGTTATTTTAAATAAAGCAATAATTCCCCGGGCGATGAGATACCGGGGCGAACAATTGGCAGGTCTTTTTTATAATAAAACAATGATAGCGCGCTAAAGAGAGAAAAAACTTGCAACTATGCAGGATAAAAAGACGCCAAAGAGAAAATTATTCTCCTGTAAGCATGAAATTATGTTGTTTTTTACTTCTCATCAGCAAGTTAGGGGAATAATTAATTACCCGGAGGTATTAAAAATAAGTATCACGTTGTTTTATATTGATTTTTATACATCAGATTTTTCAAGGCAAATTCACCTTTTCGCCATCGGTGTGAAGTAGCGCAAAAAATGCAGTGAATGGCTTGTTAAGCAGGCCAGAGACAAAAATGATGAAGTTCACACGGTTAGCCGCTTTTAGCATATCTCTCTGATTATTGTTGCAGCCAGGTTACCGCAAAGCAGATTTCACCAAAGCAGGCGCTGAGGCACAGAACGGCTCATAAAAGCCGGTTTACCCGCGTCTCGCCCTGCTCAATCCCCAGCTCATACAATGTAAATGCCGTGTGCTTTTCAATGAGCTTAGCCAGCTCCGGCGAGTGGCTGGTCAGCCAGATTTGCGTGTAACGACTCGCCTCGGCTATCAGCCGCGCCAGCGCCGGAAGCATTTGTGGATGTAGGCTGTTTTCAGGTTCATTGAGAGCGATAAACTGCGGAGGCCTCGGGCTAAGCAGCGCCACCGTCAGGCACAGAAAACGCAGCGTTCCATCAGAAAATTCAGCGGCCTCCAGAGGCCGGTTAATCCCCAGTCGGTTCATCATCATCTGGAAGCGCCCGCCGGTGTTATCGCAGAAAAACGTACACTCCGGGAAGGCCTCATCCAGCACGGTAAACATCAGCTCGCTGTCGCCAATCTCAACGATCGTCTGAAACGCGGCGGCCAGGTTTAAACCATCGCCGGAAAGCACCGGGCTGCGGTAACCCACCTGAGGCAATCTGAGCCCTGCCCCTTTGGAAATGTCGAACTCGTGGTAAAAGCGCCAGTTTCGCAACGTCTCCCTGGCACTTGAAACTTCCGGGTACAGATGCGGCTCGCCAAGCTGGCCAAAGAGGGACTCATTTTCATACAGCGTGGCGGCATGGGTGACCTTTTCGCCGTTGACGTTATTGAGGAAAACCGTCTGATTACGGCGCTGCATTACCGATGACGATGGGCGGCGCCGGTAGCCACTGAGCCAGATTTGCTCCTCTTTGACGATAGGATCGAGGCCAAACATCGTCGGGTACGGAAGCGGTTCGGGAAACCCAACCTGCAGCTCATATTCGAACGTTTCGGTTTCTACCGCCAGCGTTAACCTGCGCGGCGCGCTGGCGTAGCCTCGGGCTCTATCGCCGGCCCACATGGCCTTCTGGATCCCACCTTCGTCGGAAAGCCAGTGGGACAGCTGCCCGGTACCCGCCCCGTGGATCAGATGAATCGCCTTATAGATGTTCGATTTACCGCATCCGTTCGGCCCAAACACCACGTTCAGCCTTCCTAAATCAATAGAAAGCTTGCGCACCGAACGATAGTTGTCGATATACAGGGATTTGATCATGATTATTCGCCGCCGTGAAACTTGATGCCCATTATGGCAAATACATGCCGAAGCACACCAGTTTACCGCCTGTCGATTAAAGCGATCCCAGAGCGACCAGCACATCAAAGATCAACACCACGGCGATCGTGCCGATCGCTATTTTTCTGCCAGCGAGATCTTCCTGTCCGGATCCGGCCAATACGCCCTGACGATAACCTGGCTATCGCCGACGTTATCCGTAAAAGCTTCCGCGATAACAAAATCGATCATCTCGAAGGCGTAAGCCTGCACGATCCAGCGCTGGCGATAGAGCAGGCCGAAGCATTCGGTTTCGAACATCTGGACGGTAGCCTCGGCAACACCGGTCCCAACAGCTGCGATATCTGTATGCTCAAAACGCTGAAATAATCTTTTTAAAAGTAAAACGC
>NZ_JACARU010000044.1:0-382 GCF_013386425.1 Cedecea sp. P7760
GGATTGTTAAAGAGCAAATACTTCGCAGCACACCGTTGCCGGTACACTCTGAAGTAGTTTTGGTGCATGAAATGATGGTGGAGCTAAGCGGGATCGAACCGCTGACCTCCTGCGTGCAAGGCAGGCGCTCTCCCAGCTGAGCTATAGCCCCATCGATTTCGTAAAACCTTTTATTACCGTGAATTTTCATCTGGTCAAGGCGCAACTTAGCGACGCATACTTAAGTATGCGAGTCTGAGGTGCAACGCAGAACAGGGGAAAATTTGGTAGGCCTGAGTGGACTTGAACCACCGACCTCACCCTTATCAGGGGTGCGCTCTAACCACCTGAGCTACAAGCCTATAAGGTTTTACTGCTCGTTTTCTATCAGACAATCTGTGTG
>NZ_JACARU010000045.1:0-18754 GCF_013386425.1 Cedecea sp. P7760
GCGATGAGCTTGCCGGGCGCAGGGAAAATAGTTTTACGGGTGAACGGAACCTCAGCCGCCCCTGCATAAGAGTGGATGTTACTGGACGGCATAGGCGACGGTTCAAGCTGAGAACCAGCCCGCAACTGGAAACCCCCTCCAAATTTCCTTATCATTAGCGCTTCCCCTCTGAGCCACGCGAGTATCCCGTGCACGAAATTTTTACTATGTTGCTGGCGGTATTCGATCGCGCGGCGCTGATGCTTATTTGCCTTTTCTTCCTGATTCGCATTCGACTGTTCCGCGAACTGCTGCACAAAAGCGCCCACACGCCAAAAGAGCTGCTGGCGGTCACCGCCATCTTCTCGATGTTCGCCTTGTTCAGTACCTGGTCCGGGGTGCCGGTTGAAGGCTCGCTGGTCAACGTGCGCATTATCGCGGTGATGTCCGGCGGCATTCTGTTTGGGCCCTGGGTAGGCATTATTACCGGGCTGATTGCCGGGACCCACCGCTACCTGATTGATATCGGCGGCATTACCGCTATTCCCTGTTTTATCACCAGTATCCTGGCCGGGATAATTGCCGGCTGGATCAACCGCAAAGTGCCGAAAGAGAAGCACTGGCGGGTCGGGATCATAGGCGGCATGGTGTGCGAAACCATGACCATGATTCTGGTCGTGCTCTGGGCACCAAGCACCGCGCTCGGCCTCGATATCGTCTCTAAAATCGGCGTGCCGATGATCCTCGGCTCGGTGTCTATCGGCTTTATCATCCTGCTGGTGCAAAGCGTTGAGGGTGAAAAAGAGGCCAGCGCCGCCCGCCAGGCCAAGCTGGCGCTGGATATCGCCAACAAAACGCTGCCGCTGTTCCGCAAGGTCAACAGCGAGTCACTGCGCCAGGTTTGCAAGATTATTCGTCAGGATATCGACGCGGATGCGGTGGCCATTACCGATACCGAAAAAGTGCTGGCCTACGTCGGACTTGGCGAGAATAACTACCATGAGAACGACCAGGCCTTCAGCCCGCGCACCCGTCAGGCGTTGAAAGAGGGGCGCATTATTATCCGTAACGATGACGAAGCCTGGCGTACCCCGGAGATTCACTCCCTGATAATCATCCCGCTGTGGGAAAAAGGCGTGGTGACCGGCACCCTGAAAATCTATTACCGCCACGCCCATCAGATAACGTCCACGCTGCAGGAGATGGCCGTCGGCCTGTCGCAGATTATCTCCACCCAGCTTGAGGTTTCCCGCGCAGAGCAGCTGCGTGAAATGGCCAACAAGGCGGAGCTTAGAGCGCTGCAAAGCAAGATAAACCCGCACTTCCTGTTCAATGCGCTGAATGCGATATCGTCCTCTATCCGCATGAATCCGGACACCGCCCGCCAGCTCATCGTCAACCTGTCACGCTATCTGCGCTATAACATCGAGCTGAACGACGACGAGCAGATTGATATCCGCAAGGAGCTTTACCAGATCAAGGATTACATCGCCATTGAGCAGGCGCGCTTCGGCGACAAGCTGACGGTTATCTATAACATTGATGAAGAGGTCAACTGCCGCATTCCCAGCCTGCTTATCCAGCCGCTGGTGGAAAATGCCATCGTGCACGGTATTCAGCCCTGTAAAGGTAAGGGCGTGGTGACGATAAGTATTGAAGAGAGCGGCAACCGGGTGCGCATTGCGGTGCGTGATACCGGCCACGGCATAGATCCTAAGGTGATTGAGCGCGTGGAAAATAACGAGATGCCGGGCAATAAAATCGGCCTGCTGAACGTCCATCACCGCGTCCAGCTGCTCTACGGCGAAGGGCTGATTATTCGCCGCCTGGAGCCGGGCACCGAAATCGCCTTTTACGTGCCGCGCTCGGTTCCCCCCGCCGCCGCTCACCGCCCACTGGAAGGGAGAGAAGCATGAAGGTCATCATTGTAGAGGACGAGTTCCTGGCACAGCAGGAGCTTAGCTGGCTGATTAAAAACCATAGCGAGATGGAGATTGTCGCCTCTTTCGACGACGGCATGGACGTGCTGAAGTATCTGCAGCATCACGAAGTGGACGCCATTTTCCTCGACATCAATATTCCGTCGCTGGACGGCGTGCTGCTGGCACAGAACATCAGCAAGTTCGCCCATAAGCCGTTCATCGTGTTTATCACCGCCTGGAAAGAGCATGCGGTAGAGGCCTTCGAGCTGGAGGCCTTCGACTACATTCTGAAGCCGTATCAGGAGTCGCGCATTATTGGCATGCTGCAAAAGCTTGAGGCCGCTTACCAGCAGCAGACCTCACAGCCTGCGTCCAATCATGAAAACCGCGATGCCACCACGATTAACCTGATCAAAGACGAGCGAATTATCGTTACCGACATCAACGATATTTACTACGCGGAGGCCCACGAGAAGATGACGTTCGTCTATACGCGCCGCGAGTCTTACGTCATGCCGATGAATATCACCGAATTTTGCAGCCGCCTGCCGGAGAGCCATTTCTTCCGCTGCCACCGTTCGTATGTGGTGAACCTGAGCAAAATCCGTGAGATAGAACCGTGGTTTAACAATACCTATATTCTGCGCCTGCGCGACCTGGATTTTCAGGTGCCGGTGAGCCGCAGCAAGGTGAAAGAGTTCAGGCAGCTCATGCGCCTGTAGAGAAGGGAATCTGGCGGGCACAACGTGCCCGCACAAAACTTACAGGACGTGCCCCAGCGTCTGACGCAGGTGCGCTCCGGCGCCCAGCAGTCCCGGATTATCGTGAACGATGAGATAAACGGGAATATCCTTCACGAACTCTTTGAAGCGGCCTTTATCTTCAAATCCGCCGCGGAAGCCTGAAGCCTTAAAGAATTCCAGGAAGCGCGGCACAATGCCGCCGGCGATATACACGCCGCCAAAGGTGCTCATGTTCAGCGCCAGGTTGCCGCCAAAACGCCCCAGGATCACGCAGAATAGCGACAGCGCGCGGCGGCAGTCGGTGCAGGTGTCGTCCACCGCTTTCTCGGTAATGTCCTTCGGCTGGTAGTTTTCTGGTTCGCGTCCGTCGGCCTTAACAATGGCGCGGTAGAGATTCAGCAGGCCCGGGCCGGAGAGAATACGCTCGTTCGAAACGTGCCCAAGCTCTTTGCGCAGCTGCTCCAGGATAATGCCTTCTTCTTCGCTGTTTGCCGCAAAGTCTGAGTGGCCGCCCTCGCCCGGCAGGCTTATCCAGCGTTTATCAACGTGAACCAGGTGAGAAACGCCGAGCCCGGTACCCGCCCCGTAAACCACCACCGGTTTGCCTGCGACAGGTTCGCCGCCGCCGAACTGGATCAGGTGCTCTTTTTTAAGCGCCGGAATGGCCATTGAAACGCCGGTAAAGTCATTAATAATTTCCAGATGTTCGAAGCCGAGGTTTTTCTTCATTTCGGCGGTAGAAAACGCCCAGGTGTGGTTGGTCATTTCGACCCAATCACCGTTTATCGGGCAGGCAATCGCCACGCAGCCTGACTGCACGCTGATGTTATGTTCTTTGAGATAGTGCTGAATCACGGCTTCCAGGCTGGGATAATCAAGACCGGAGTAGGTCTTTGCCTGTGAGATATCACCCGTGCTCAAATCGCATAGCGCCAGACGTGCATTGGTGCCACCGACATCTCCCACCAAAGCATATTTTGTCATTCTCAAACAGCTCCGCTAAAGTCAGAATAAGTTCTGGCAACACTGTAAAATTAGCCAGCCGAAACAACAACGACCATCCTCCAGGTGCGGCCCGTTTGTTGAACCAGGTCACATTCTGGCTTTACCGTTTCAGCTCTGTTTGCAATGCGGCTTGCGACTTTTTGTTTTTGAGCCGTCTGATACCCTATTGTAAGGATTGACTATGCTCCATCCGCGAGCCAGAACGATGCTGGTACTTTCCATCCCGGCTCTGATTATCGGCGTCTTATCCAGCCTGGTGTTAATTGTGGTGATGAAAATCGCCGGGGCGTTACAGGAGTATCTATGGGCCACGCTGCCTATGGAACAAGGTTACGATCCCCACTCCCCCTTCTGGATACTCTTGATACTGACCCTGACCGGCGTAGCGGTCGGGCTGGTGATTCGTTTTCTGCCGGGCCACGGCGGGCCAGATCCCGCTACCGAGCCGCTCATTGGCGCCCCCGTACCGGCGATGGCCATTCCGGGCCTGATTATGGCGCTGGTTATAGGCCTTGCAGGCGGCGTGAGCCTGGGGCCGGAACACCCGATCATGGCGGTGAATATCGCGCTCGCGGTGGCGCTGGGTGCCCGTGTGTTACCGAAAGTTAGTCCGCTGGACTGGACGATTTTGGCCGCAGCAGGAACCATCGGTGCGTTATTCGGCACGCCGGTTGCCGCCGCGCTTATCTTTTCGCAAACGCTCGGCGGGAATAACGAAGTGCCGCTGTGGGACAGGCTGTTTGCCCCACTAATGGCGGCGTCCGCAGGGGCGCTGACCACCAGCATTTTCTTTCATCCACACTTCGCCCTGCCGGTTGCCAACTACCCGGAAATGCACATTGAAGATCTGTTCAGCGGCGCGGTGGTTACCGCCATCGCCATCGCGATGGGCATGGTGGGCGTCTGGTGTTTACCGAGGCTGCACCGCCTGATGCATCAGCTAAAACAGCCGGTGCTTATTCTCGGCGTCGGTGGTTTTTTGCTTGGTCTGTTGGGGATAATTGGCGGCGAAATCACCCTGTTTAAAGGCCTGGACGAGATGCGCCAGCTGGCGGTTTCCGGCTTCTCGGTTTCATCGCTGCTGCTGTTTGCGGTGGTGAAGCTGGCGGCGCTGGTTGTCGCCGCCGCCAGCGGTTTCCGGGGCGGGCGTATTTTCCCGGCGGTATTTGTGGGCGTTGCCCTGGGTATGATGCTGCACCAGCACGTCGAGGCCGTTCCCGCCGCGATTACGCTGTCATGCGCCGTCCTTGGCCTGGTGCTTGTGGTGACGCGTGATGGCTGGCTGAGCCTGTTTATGGCGATGGCCGTGGTGCCGGACGTCAAACTCCTGCCCCTGCTGTGCATCGTGATGTTACCCGCCTGGCTCCTGCTGGCGGGTAAACCGTTGATGATGGCCGGGCGATCGAATCACTAGTGCTCCATTTCTGAGTTGCCCTTGCCCAGCGAGCTGGTGACCGCTCGCAGCAGCTCGGGAATGTCCTGCTTTGGCAGTACCACTTCCACCAGCGCCAGCCTTTCCGGGCTGGCCAGTTTCTCCAACACGGCGGCAAGCTGCGCGGTTTCCGTGACTCGCCAGCACTCGGCGAGGCTGTCAACGTTCATCGCCTGCGGCAAACGGGTCCAGTCCCAGGCCGCAATGTCGTTGTAGCGCTGTTCAGGGCCATGAATAGCGCGTTCAACCGTGTAACCCTCGTTATTCAGCAGCAGGATGACCGGTTTCTGGCCGTCACGCTGCATGCTGCCCAGTTCCTGAATAGTGAGCTGGGCGGAGCCGTCGCCTATCAGCAGAAGTACGCGCCTGTTCGGCCACGCGGTTTGCGCCCCAAACGCCGCTGGCAGCGTAAAGCCAATCGATCCCCAGAGCGGCTGCACGATGAAGGTTACGCCTGCAGGCAGAGTCAACGCCGCCGCGCCAAAGGCCGCCGTGCCCTGATCGGCCAGAATGATATCCCCTGGCTGTAAGGCATTTTGTATTGCTTGCCAGAAAGCGTGCTGGTCCAGCTTGCCGCTTTCGCAGGCAGGGAGCGCTGGCGGCCTTTGCGTTGCCTCGGGCCAGGAGGCGGCCTGACGAGCGCACAGCGGCTGCAAAATGGCTATCGCCTGAGCCATTGAAATGCCGCTAAACCAGCGTTCCCCCACCCGCACCGCATTCGGCTGAACCTCAATCGTCTGCTGCAGGCTTAGCTTCTGGCTAAATCCTGCGGTGATGGTGTCGGTAAACTTCACGCCCACGCAGATAACCAGCCCGGCGCCTTCAATACCCTGTTTGACCGGCGGCTGGCTGGCCGCTCCGCTGTAGGTGCCGAGAAAACCGGGTTGGCTTTCATCAAACAGCCCCTTTCCCATCAGCAATGAAGCATGCGGGACGGGCGTGCTGTTCATCCATTGTTGAAGCGTTTTTTGCAGGCCGTAGCGCTGGGCAAGGAAATCTGCCAAAAGGGCAACGCTGCGGCTTTCGGCAATTTTGGCCTGCGCGCAATGGCGGAAGGCTTCCAGAGTGGCCGGTTCAGCCGCCGTTTCGCTCACCGCCAGGCGTTTTGAGGGACGCGTTGCAGGTGCTTCTGCAACATCGCTCGGCAGTAACAGATAGCCGGGACGCTGCTGCCTGAGGGCTTCGAGGATCACGCGGTCAATTTCGCTGCAGGCGTTGGCGGGCGTTAGCGAGGCCTGCGCCACCGAGACTTCTTCCGCGATGCGCAGAAAATGACGGAAATCGCCATCCCCCAGCGTGTGGTGAAGCAGCTCTCCACGCTGCTGGGCGTGGCTGTTTGGCGCACCAACAATATGAATGATGGGCAGGTGCTCTGCGTAACTTCCCGCCACGCCGTTTAGCGCGCTCAGCTCTCCGACACCGAACGTGGTCAGCAGCGCCGCCGCCCCCTTGCAGCGGGCATATCCGTCGGCAGCATAGGCCGCATTCAGTTCATTAGCACAGCCAACCCAGGCCAGCCTCGGATGGGCGATAACGTGATCCAGGAAAACAAGGTTGTAGTCACCGGGCACGCCGAAGAGGTGACCGATCCCCGCTTCGTTGAGCCGGTCGACAAGATAGTCTGCCACACAGTAGCGCATAGGATTTTCCTTCTATGAGGGCTTGCTGTGAGTATTGAGTAACCGGGATCGGTGTCGAGAATATATCCGATTTTAGGGGTGGAACGTGGAATTTACAGCGGGATACGGCGTATTCTGGATTGTGAAAGCGTATACACTAATTTCTCTGTTACCCATAAGGATGGCAATAATGACCTGGCAGCCTGACCCTGAACGCTATACGTCTATGGAATACCGTCGCTGCGGCCGCAGCGGCCTGAAACTGCCCGCTATTTCCTTTGGCCTTTGGCATAATTTTGGCGATGAAACGCTGCTGGAAACCAGCCGCCAGCTGCTGAGAAAGGCCTTTGATCTCGGGATTACTCATTTCGACCTCGCCAACAACTACGGGCCGCCGCCGGGCTCGGCCGAGTCCAACTTTGGCCGCATTTTGCGGGAAGATTTCCATGCCTGGCGCGATGAGCTGATTATCTCCACTAAGGCGGGCTACACCATGTGGGACGGGCCTTACGGCGACTGGGGCTCGCGCAAATATTTGATTTCGAGCCTCGACCAGAGCCTGAAGCGCATGGGGCTGGAATACGTCGATATTTTCTATCATCACCGCCCGGACCCGGAAACGCCGCTGGAGGAGACCATGCGCGCCCTCGACCATCTCGTGCGCCAGGGCAAAGCGCTGTACGTGGGGATTTCTAACTACCCGGCAGACCAGGCGGAAAAAGCCATTGATATCCTGAACGATCTCGGCACCCCCTGCCTCATCCACCAGCCGCGTTACTCGATGTTCGAGCGCTGGGTTGAAGGCGGCCTGCTGGATTTACTGCAAAACAAAGGCGTCGGCAGCATCGCCTTTTCCCCTCTTGCCGGCGGCCAGCTCACCGACCGCTATCTGGGCGGTATTCCCGCTGATTCACGTGCCGCCAGCGGCAGTCGCTTCCTGAATCCGGACCAGATAACGGAAGAGAAACTGGCCAAAGTGCGCAAGCTTAATGCGCTGGCGGCAAAACGCGGGCAGAAGCTGTCGCAGATGGCGCTGGCGTGGGTACTGCGAGATGAGAAGATAACGTCGGTATTAATTGGCGCCAGTAAAATCAGCCAGATAGAGGATGCCGTGGGTATGCTTAGCAAGCGCGGCTTCAGCGAGCAGGAACGCGCTGAAATCGAGGCTATTTTAGTGTAAACGCTTACCTTCTCTCCCTGAATAAGCTTCTGGCTTGTGCAAAAAGTGCTGCCGTCGGTGATTTAGGAATTGTGTAGTTCATCGGACTGTTTGTCGGTTTGTAATATTGTGTTAACAAGCCGCAACACGGCTAAGAGAACCAGGGAGAGAAAGTATGTTCAGGTCATTAATGCTTGCCCTTGCCTTACTGGCCGCGGCGCCGATGGTGGCTAACGCGGGTGAAATTACCCTGCTGCCGTCGGTTAAGTTACAGATTGGCGACAGGGATTATCGCGGCAACTACTGGGACGGCGGCAGATGGCGGGACCGCGACTACTGGCACCGAAACTATGAATGGCGCGATCGCGGCTGGCATCACCACCGTGGCTGGAACAAAGGCTGGGATCGCGGTCGCAACAGCTACGAACGCGGCTATCGCGAAGGCTGGAGAGATCGAGACGACCACCGTGGCAGAGGCCACGGCCACGGTCACCGCCACTGATAAAAAAGGGCTGGATTATCCAGCCCTTTTCATTTTATCCGCTTTACCCGGCAAGATTAATTGCCAAATAACGTGCCGAAAATCAACCACAGGTTCAGCGCCACCACCACCGCCACAATCGCCCAGCCGACAAGCTTTACCCAGCGAACGTTAACCAGGTCACCCATCAGCTTTTTGTCGCTGGTAAAAATCAGCAGCGGCACCAGCGCCAGGGCAATCCCGAAGCTCAGCAGAACCTGGCTCATGACCAGAATACGGGTAGGATCGAGCCCCATCATGATGACCACGAAAGACGGCGCCATGGTAATAGCCCGGCGTACCCACAGCGGGATATAGAAGCGCACAAAGCCCTGCATGACGACCTGCCCGGCGAGCGTCCCGACGACCGTTGATGACAGACCTGCCGCAACCAGGCTAAGGCCGAAAATCGTGGCCGCCGAATGGCTCAGCAGTGGCTCCAGCGTTTTATAGGCGTCTTCCAGCTCGGCAACGCCGGTGTGCCCGGTGAAGTGAAACGCCGCTGCGGCGGTCGCCATCATCGCCAGGTTGACGAAGCCGGCAATCGTCATGGCTATCCCCACGTCCCATTTGGTCGCGGAATAGCGCTCTGCCCGGTTGCCCGCATGCAGGTGCTGGGTCAGCGAAGAGTGCAGGTAAATCACGTGCGGCATGATAGTCGCCCCGAGCACGCCGGCGGCAAGATAAACCGCCTCGGACGTTGGCAGGCTTGGGATCAGCATCCCTTTGCCCAGCTCCGCGAACTTCGGCTGGGAGAAAATCAGCTCAACGATGTAGGCCGCGGCCACAAACAGCAGCAGCCCGCCAATGACTTTTTCCAGCGGCTTTTGCCCGCGGCTTTGCAGCATCAGGATCAGGAAGGTGGCGATCCCGGTCAGCACCGCGCCCTGCAAGAGCGAAACGCCAAGGATGAGCTTAAAGCCGATGGCCGCCCCGATAAACTCGGCGAGATCCGTCGCCATCGCAATGATTTCCGCCTGAACCCAGTAAATCCAAACCAGAGGACGCGGATAATGGTCGCGGATTTGCTCCGCGAGATTTTTGCCGGTGGCTATTCCCAGCTTGGCGGAAAGCACCTGAATCAGCGCCGCCATCAGGTTGGCCCACACCACCACCCACAGCAGCTGGTAGCCATAGCTCGCCCCGGCCTGAATATTGGTCGCGAAGTTACCGGGATCGATGTAGCCGATAGCGGCGATAAACGCTGGCCCCATCAGCGCCAGCCGCAGCTTGCGCGCGGTACGCCCGGTGTTGCTGTCAATGCGACTGCTTGTCATCTTCTGCCTCTGAGATATAGCCTTTGCTATGTTTCATGCTATCAAAGTGAGAATGATTATCAAGTTCATTTAATGCGGGGAAATTGATTTCTCTGATAGCTGAAAACGATAGGCAGGAGGCGTGAGATGGCGATTCTGGATGCCGGTTAACGGATTAACATTCAACCAACGTGTAAGCTGTTAGCCAGTTATCCTAACGTAACTTTTAGCTTCTTTACTTAACATAGCAGAAATGTATGGTGGATCACTATTTTTGCGTTCCGTCACAGCTCATCACTATAGTGTGGAATTGATCTCGTTTTCTTATTGCTTGTTACATAGAATGTGCAACGAAATTAAACCTGCCTCATATTTGGAGCAAATATGTCCCGCGTTTTGCACTTTGTTTTAGCGCTTGCTGTGGTCGCGCTGCTGGCTCTGCTGGTCAGCCCTAACCGCAAGCAAATTCGTATTCGCTTTGTCATTCAACTGTTAGTGATCGAAGTTTTACTGGCCTGGTTCTTCCTGACCTCAGACGTCGGCCTGGGCTTCGTAAAAGGTTTCTCCGAGATGTTCGAGAAACTGCTCGGCTTCGCTAACGAAGGGACAAACTTTGTCTTCGGCAAAATGAACGACGAAGGCCTGGCGTTCTTCTTCCTGAAGGTGCTGTGCCCAATCGTGTTCATTTCTGCGCTGATCGGTATTCTGCAGCATATCCGCATTCTGCCGATTGTTATTCGCGCCATCGGTACCGTGCTTTCTAAAGTCAACGGTATGGGTAAGCTGGAATCCTTTAACGCCGTAAGCTCGCTGATTCTGGGACAGTCAGAAAACTTCATCGCCTATAAGGATATTCTCGGCAAGATGTCGCGCAACCGCATGTACACCATGGCGGCAACCGCGATGTCCACCGTGTCCATGTCAATCGTGGGCGCGTACATGACCATGCTACAGCCAAAATACGTGGTTGCCGCGCTGGTGCTGAACATGTTCAGTACCTTTATCGTGCTGTCGCTTATCAACCCGTACCGCGTGGATGAGAAAGAAGAAGACCTGCAGATGTCTAACCTGCACGAAGGTCAAAGCTTCTTCGAAATGCTCGGCGAGTACATTCTGGCAGGTTTCAAAGTGGCGATTATCGTTGCCGCTATGCTGATTGGCTTCATCGCGCTGATTTCTGGCCTGAACGCGCTGTTCGCGGCTGTGCTGGGCATCTCCTTCCAGGGCATTCTGGGCTACATCTTCTACCCGGTTGCATGGGTGATGGGCGTGCCGTCCGGCGAAGCGCTGCAGGTCGGTAGTATCATGGCGACCAAACTGGTTTCTAACGAATTCGTTGCCATGATGGATCTGCAAAAGATTGCTGGCTCCCTGTCTCCACGCGCTGAAGGTATCCTGTCCGTATTCCTGGTTTCCTTCGCTAACTTCTCTTCTATCGGCATCATCGCGGGCGCGATTAAAGGCCTGAACGAAGAGCAAGGTAACGTGGTTTCCCGCTTCGGCCTGAAGCTGGTTTACGGTTCTACGCTGGTAAGTATCCTGTCCGCGTCCATCGCCGCGCTGGTTATCTAATTTTTGCGTATGAAGAAACCGGTGCCATGCACCGGTTTTTTTATGCCCGCGATTCGGCGGCTACCTCTGCGCCCCAGCACACTCTGTTACGCCCCTGCTGCTTAGCCAGATAAAGCCGAATATCGGCCTGGCTCTGTATCTGCTCCAGCGCGCCGTCCGGCGCCTCTTCATGGGAAGCAACGCCCAGCGAAGCCGTCACCAGCAGCGTGGATTCATCCTCAAGCTTCAGCGGCGTGTTCACCAGCATCTTGCGTACCCGCTGGGCGACGGCAATAGCCGCATGCAGGTCGGTATCAGGCAGGTAGAGACAAAACTCCTCGCCGCCAATACGCCCGACGATGTCCTGGCTACGAATTGCCTGCTGAATACAGCGCGTGGCGTGAATCAGCACGCGGTCCCCGACCTGGTGCCCAAAGCGGTCATTCACCTTTTTGAAGTGATCGAGATCCAGCTGAATCAGGGAGTAATCCACATACTGCGGGCTTATGCGTCCGGTCGTCTCAAAGAACCCACGCCGGTTAAGGACGCCGGTCAGGTCGTCATGGAGCGCGTGTCGGTGCATTTCCTGCTGCAACTGTCCCATATTACGAATCAGCCGGCAGATCATACGGTGCGAGCCAAGCAGGATAAGAATGACGGTCAGCCACATCAGCATCAGCAGGATGCTGAAGCGCCCAAAATCCTCATGCAGTCCCTGCCTGACGGTCTGGATACTCACCAGAATGGCTCCCGTCCCGGTCACTTTACCGAAGGTGGCGTAGGCGTAGCCAAAGCGTAATGTTCCCCGAGACTCACCGGTCAGTTTTGCAAGAATAGCCAGCCGCTGTTTTTCGCTGAGCTGATAGCCATTTTGCGAGCCAACCGGGCGTGTTAACGGGTTCATCCGTTTATCAAAAAGCAGATAGGTGCTGTGGGTGTCTTCTGGTAAAGCGCTGGAGAGAAACAGCCGCATCGTATCCGTGGTGACGGCAATGCCAAACAGCCCAATCCACCGATCGTCAAAATCAACGGGGAGCGAGCCGTTAATCAGCGTTTTACCCGTATCAGCGATGTTTTGCCGCGTCCAGAAAGGCTCCCGCCGGGGATTAAGCATCGGTGAACCCAGCACAAACGAGCCCTGTATTTCCCTCGGGTTAGCGCTTTGGATAAGCAGTTTGTTCACATCTGGCGACAGGGAAGCAATAAAAGCGCCGGAGCGCGACATGTAATAAATGCTGGAGGACAGCCGGTTGCTCCCACCGGCCAGCGGGAAGAGATCCTGAATGTCGCGCAGCGCCTGGTATTCGCGCCGCGTTAAGCTTGCTCTCTCTTCTTCAGTCTGATTTTTAAAGGGCCGAACGCTATCGGGGATGGCTAAGCTTTGAATACGCAGCGGCGACAGCGTCTCTTTGTTGCTGGCCCGGGCAGCAAGCTGCGACAGCGGCGTGAACTGAGGCTCATGCAGCGTTTCAATAAACATACGTCGCAGGTAGCGCAGGTTATCCATCTGATATTGAGATTTGCTTTCAAGCCTGGCGATAACGCTTTCAAGATGGCTGAGCTGGCTGGTGCGATACCCGTGGTTAAACAGCTCTCCCTGCTGCCAGAACATGAATGTTATCAGCAGAAACAGCGACAAAAAGCACACATGGGTTATGCGTAGTGTCTTGACCATCGGCAGATGGAAATAGCTCATCAACGACGTGCTCACGGTGATTCCTTTTTAGGGCGCAAAGGAGAGCGTCAGGGCTTCAACTGCTGCAGAGGTTCGGGTTTCCCCACCAGATAGCCCTGCAGGAACTGGACGCCAAGCTGCAGCAGGATTTCGCGCTGCTCTTGCGTTTCGACATACTCCGCCACGACGGCCAGCGGTTTAGCCGCCGCCAGTTTGCAAATGGACTTCACGATGAGTTTATCCATCACGTCGGTGGTAATGTCGCGAACAAAACATCCATCAATCTTGATGATATCTGCCTGCAGCTTCTTCAGGCGCTCATAGTTAGCGTAGCCTGTCCCAAAATCATCGATAGCAATCTTAAAGCCTTTCTCGCGCAGCAGGGCAATATTTTGGTTAGACGTTTCCGAGTTAGAGAACGCCTGTTCCTCCGTGACTTCAATGACCACCGCGCTGGTGGGCACTTTATAAGCTTTAAACTGAGCAACAATCTGCTGGGCAATCTCTTTTTGCATGAGCGTGAGCGGCATCAGATTGACCGAGAATCGAATCTGGTGGGTATCGTCGGGGTGCTTCGCAAGCCAGGCCAGAAGCATCTTCATGACCATCATGTCAAAGCGTGTACTGAGGTTGAACTCGGCAATGACAGGAATAAATTTATCCGGCGTGATGTTCTGGCCGTCAATCACCAGACGGCTGAGGATTTCGTGATAGCCCTTCCCTTCGCGGTTCACAATAGGCTGCGCATAAAGCTGAAACGCCTCTTCGTCTATCGCCCGCTTAATCTTTTGCAGCAGCAAGACGCGCTCGGTGGTTTGCCCCGACACCGCCTCCAGCCTTGAGTCCAGGCCAAGCACACGCTGCACGTCGCTGGCTTTTTCGGCCAGATAACTTAATTGCCCCAGCGTACGCTGCAGCTCCTCCGGTGAATCCACAATCCCCCAGGAGGCCCCGTATTCAATTTCAAGCGAGGTGTTATTCCACGGGATTTTCTTATTATTCAATTGCTCAACGAAATAGGTTAACCGTGCTTCAGTTTCCCCGCCGCGTAAAAATAAAAGTAACTCACTACCGGGAAGCTGGAATATTTTCTCGCCCTCAAGCAGCCACGGCTGTAATTCTCTGGCGATGGTTTTTTTACAGTATATGCGCATCATCATGCCGTAATGTCGGCTAAGAAACTCAAAGTTAGCCATTCTCAGGCAGCAAAGTGCGCCCGTAGGATAAAGGCCAATATGCTCTTCAAGCGCGCGTAAATTAGGTAATGTGGTTAAAGGATCGGTCTGCGCCTGCAAATGATAAATGCGCTTCATCCATTCATTTTTATGGTAGGAGGCGGCCATGTACAGCAGGCAGACGGTAAAGGAGATAAAGACCGAAAGAATAAATGACAGCGAGTATTGCGTATTCACGCCCTGTAAAAAGCCGGTGTTATAGGTCAGCAAGACCCATGCCGAAATGCCCCACAGCAGAGAAGATAACCTGCCGCCCAGGCGACGAATACCAAGGGTAAACAGCACAAATACAACGGGAACCAGGTAGCCGGAAATCAGCTCACTATGCCACGGCGAGCACATCAGCAGCAGGTACAGTACCCAGGCCGCCAGCCAGCACGCCGTATAAAAGCGGTGCTTATCCCGCCTGTAATGCCTTACGCAGCGCCGCCAGAAGCCTACAGCAAAATGCGGGTTCAGCAACATACGCAGCGGGTAATAGAACAGCGGTGTGAAAATCAATGAAGCCACGACCAGGTTCAGCACATCGACAATCATGTAGATAACCGAGCCGCCGCCGAAGAACGGCGCAAGCTCAGGCGGGTACTCAACGACATTGCCCGAGAGATACATCAGCAGCTTGATGGTAAACGGCGCGACAAACCCAAGCCAGAAAATGCGCGGCCCCATCCCCTTATTGGGTAAGCCAAAGCGCCAGCGGCGGCCCGAATAGTAATGGGTAATCAGACTGGCAATAAGCAAAGGGAATAACAGACAGAAAATAAATACAACGAGAGGAAACGGCGGTAAATCAAGAAGCCAGGTATAAATAATCAGCGACCCTGCTGCCAGCGGCAAAATCGCCTGTCGCCCGTAAATAATAATCATTGCCATAATAAAACTTAACGGCAGATAGGCGAGATAGGTTTTATGCCCGTCAACAAACGTTGTCGGTGAAATATAACGAGAAAAGGGAATGAGGAGTAAACACAACGTCAGGGCAATCGCTATTTTTCTTATCGTCTTGTAAATAATCATAGGCCATTGTGTTAACTTTATGTAATTGTTGAAATATTATTTTTTCGCCGGCAAGAGTACGTTTATTTATTGAGCGAATCAAGTTTCTGAAATGCTCAAAAACAAAATCTTACCTTACAGCAGAAAGAATAGAACAAGCCGACCTAAAGGGAGCGTTTTTTACCGGACGAGCGTTTGGGGAGGCGTGTCTGAAGAGACAAAAACAAAAACCCCCGCCGAAGCGAGGGTTTCAAATTTTGGTGGAGCTAAGCGGGATCGAACCGCTGACCTCTTGCATGCCATGCAAGCGCTCTCCCAGCTGAGCTATAGCCCCAACGGACAGGTGCTGATTTTACGGTACCAATCTGCTGGTGAAGATTGGTGGAGCTAAGCGGGATCGAACCGCTGACCTCTTGCATGCCATGCAAGCGCTCTCCCAGCTGAGCTATAGCCCCAAACCGTAAAGACCTTGTCGTGTTGACGGGCGGCATAATATGAAACCCCACATAGCGTGTCAACGGCAATTTGTTCTTCCGCGATCAATCGCCTAAAAAGCCATCGCATCAGGCAATTCCAGGTTGCATAACATCCCGTTGTAGTTAATTCTGTCACAGTTTCACGTTAGGCAGTTCAATAAAATGAACCACTAATAAAGCCCTTTCGGCCGCAATGAAAAGGAATCACTGTGCTCAAGGAAAGAATGACACCTGAAGAATTAGCCGTTATTACCGGCTACAGCCGCCAGACCATTAACAAGTGGGTTCGCAAAGAAAACTGGGAGACCTCACCTAAACCCGGCATTCAGGGAGGCAAAGCGCGGCTGATTCACATTGATGAGCAAGTCCGGGAGTTTATTAACAGCACCCGACGAGTGACGGAGAATCCCGCGCGCTATAACGCTGCCGATGCCTCGCTTGAAAATCTGCTGGTGAACTCGGTGCAGCAAATGTCCGACAGCGAGCAACAAAAGATGTCCGCGATGCTGCTGCGCGACGGGATTGCAGGTTTACTTAAACGTCTGGGCATTAGCGATAACGAGTAATTACGCCTGTTATTTCCTGCCGGCGTTAGGGAAAGTAAAGGAATGCATATGTTCAAGGAAAAAATGACCGCCGCTGAACTGGCGGAGATGACGGGTTACACCCGCCAGACGATCAATAAGTGGATACTGAAACATAACTGGGAAACCTGTAAAAAAAAAGGCGTACCGGGAGGTAAAGCAAGGTTCATTTATATCTCCGAGCAGGTGAAAACGTTTATCTACAACACCCGCTATATGAGCGACAGAGTAGCCTCTTATCGCGTCCTTCGAACACCGCTGGAACAGCTGATGCTGAACGCCCTGCGTACCTTATCCGAAGATGAACAGCATAAAATGACCGCGATCCTTGAGCGTGAAGGAAGTGAAGGTCTGCTCAAACGCCTCGGAATTCAAAAGAATAAATAAAAAAAGCCGGTGACTCAGCACCGGCTTTTTACATTCTATGAATGCTTACTGCTGCGCTTCACGCTCGCTGATGAAATCGAGCGCTTTATTGATGCGCGCCACGGAGCGCTGCTTGCCAATCGCATGCACGGTCACATCCAGGCCAGGAGACTGCCCAGCCCCGGTCACGGCCACGCGCAGCGGCATGCCGACTTTGCCCATCCCGACTTCCAGTTCATCGGCCGTCGCCTGAATAGCATGGTGAACGTTTTCTGCCGTCCAGTCGCTCAGCGCTGCCAGCTTGTCACGCACCACTTCCAGCGGCTGACGCGCAACCGGGCGCAGGTGTTTCTTCGCCGCATCGGCGTCAAACTCGCTGAAGTCTTCGTAGAAGTAGCGGCAGGTCTGCGCCATTTCTTTCAGGGTTTTGCAACGCTCACCCAGCAGCTTCACCAGCTCTGACAGCTGCGGGCCATTGCGGGTATCAATATTTTCCTGCTCGATGTGCCACTGCAGGTGGGTCGCCACGTACTCTGGCTCCAGTGTATTAATGTAGTGGTGGTTCAGCCACTGCAGCTTTTCAGTATTGAAGGCGCTGGCTGACTTGCTTACCGCGTTCAGGCTGAACATCTCAATCATCTCTTCACGCGTGAAGATCTCCTGGTCGCCGTGAGACCAGCCCAGACGCACCAGATAGTTCAGCAGCGCTTCCGGCAGGTAGCCGTCGTCGCGGTACTGCATGACGCTTACCGCCCCGTGACGCTTGGAAAGCTTTTTGCCGTCGTCGCCGTTGATCATGGAAACGTGCGCATAAAGCGGAACCGGCGCGTTCAGCGCTTTCAGGATGTTGATCTGGCGCGGCGTGTTGTTGATATGGTCTTCACCACGGATAACGTGGGTGATCTCCATATCCCAGTCGTCCACGACCACACAGAAGTTATAGGTTGGAGATCCGTCGGTACGGCGGATGATCAGATCGTCCAGTTCCTGATTGCTGAATTCGATCGGGCCACGAATCTGGTCGTCAAAGATAACGGAGCCTTCCTGCGGGTTGGCAAAACGCACAACGCACGGTTCGTCATCGGCATGATGCTCGTGGCTGTGGCGGCAAAGGCCGTCATAACGAGGCTTCTCGTTATTAGCCATTTGCTCCTCGCGCAGCGCCTCAAGGCGTTCTTTAGAGCAATAGCATTTATACGCCGTCCCCGCCGCCAGCATTTCGTCGATAGCCTGGTTGTAACGATCAAAACGCTTGGTCTGATAGTACGGGCCCTCATCCCACTGCAGGCTCAGCCAGTTCATCCCGTCCATGATGGCTTCAATGGCTTCCGGGGTAGAACGCTCGAGGTCGGTGTCTTCTATACGCAGCACGAACTCGCCTTTGTTATGACGAGCAAAAAGCCAGGAATAGAGAGCAGTACGGGCACCGCCAACGTGCAGATAGCCTGTTGGGCTTGGCGCAAAGCGAGTTTTGATTTTCATTAAACGGCCTTAGTTACACATATTTGCCGGCAAAGCGGCAATTGCCAGGGAAAATTAACAGGCAACATTCTATCACTGTGCGCTAATTCCTCAATGTTGATGCCTGTAGATAGCAGGAAAGCGAAGAATTTGATGATAAATCAAACGCCAATGCATGTTTCTTGATCGCATCGTTTAATTTTAAGACGAACGAACAAAAACTTTAGAAAAGGCGTTGACTCATTTTCAACTGTCCCTATAATGCGACTCCACAAACCGGGGGTGATTAGCTCAGTTGGTAGAGCATCTCCTTTACACGGAGGGGGTCGGCGGTTCGAGCCCGTCATCACCCACCACTCTTTAAGAGTGACCCGGAATGTACAGTAAGAGATTTAGAGATGGGTGATTAGCTCAGTTGGTAGAGCATCTCCTTTACACGGAGGGGGTCGGCGGTTCGAGCCCGTCATCACCCACCATCTCCTCTTACAGAATTAGCAGTACCGAAGTTTGGGTGATTAGCTCAGTTGGTAGAGCACCTCCTTTACACGGAGGGGGTCGGCGGTTCGAGCCCGTCATCACCCACCATCGGGTCGTTAGCTCAGTTGGTAGAGCAGTTGACTTTTAATCAATTGGTCGCAGGTTCGAATCCTGCACGACCCACCAATGTAGAAAGGCGCCCTAAAGGCGCCTTTTTGCTATGAGTAATTCGGCAGGATGAGAACCTGCTGCAGGTTCGACAAAATTGTCGGGAACAATTTTGCATAACCGCTTGCGG
>NZ_JACARU010000046.1:0-37589 GCF_013386425.1 Cedecea sp. P7760
ACCTACAGCCATGCCCTTGTCCCCGGCTCTCATCGCCCCCGGTGATGACCCAACTCAGGCGGGGTTGAGCTGTCGGGAACAGCGAAAGAGAGCGATCGTCGGGAACGAATCGCGAACGACCCCGACTGTTTGGGTGATAGCCGGTGGGTTTACCGCTTTAGCGGCGATGAGCTCGCCGGGCGCCGGGGCTGTTCGGGGGATGGCGTTATCCCCCAGACACGTTCACCGTGCTGGGAACTTATATGGAAAACGGATATACGGGTGAACGGAAAAACTACGGGTTAAAAAATATCGCTCCAGAAACCTCTGCGAGAAACCTTTGCGTAAACACTAAAACGGCAACCCAGGGTTGCCGTTTGCGGTTTATTTTGCGTCGGTGGCCGTGCCGTTGGCATGCCAGGTAAACACGCCGAACTCAAAACCTTTCAGGTCGCCCTTCTGATCCCAGGACAGCGGCCCCATCACGGTATCCACGGTCGCCCCTTTCAGGTATTTAGATATTGCAGCCGGATCTTCGCTCTGGTTCAGGCCAGCGGCCAAAGACTGCAGCGCCGCGTAGGTTGTCCAGACGAATGCGCCGCTTGGATCCTGTTTCTTAGCTTTGATGGCGTCCACAATTGGTTTGTTGGCAGGAACCTGGTCGTAGTTCTTAGGCTTGGTCACCAGCAGGCCTTCCGCAGAATCCCCGGCGATGTTAGACAGAGAAACGTTCGCCACGCCTTCCGGCCCCATGAATTGGGTTTTCAGGCCAGCGGCGCGGGACTGACGCAGGATCTGCCCCATTTCCGGGTGGTAACCACCGTAGTAAACGAAGTCGATGTTTTCTTTCTTCAGGCGCGCAACCAGCGTGGAGAAATCTTTCTCACCGGCGGTGATACCGTCAAAGAAGACCACGTTAGCACCGCCTTTTTTCAGGCCGTCCTGCACGGAACGCGCCAGGCCTTCGCCGTACTGTTGCTTATCGTGGATAACGGCAATGCGCTTAGGCTTCACGTGTTCCAGAATGTATTTCGCCGCGGTTGGGCCCTGATCTGAGTCCAGGCCGGTGGTGCGCAGGGTCAGCTTATAGCCACGCGCGGTCAGCTCCGGGGCGGTTGCCGCCGGGGTGATCATCAGAATGCCTTCGTCTTCGTAGATATCAGACGCTGGCTGAGTAGAAGAAGAGCACAGGTGACCGATAACGTATTTGATACCGTCGTTCACCACTTTGTTGGCAACCGCTACCGCTTGTTTCGGGTCACAGGCATCGTCATATTTCGTGATAACCAGTTTGTCGCCTTTGATCCCGCCTTTAGCGTTAATGTCGGCCACCGCCTGCTCGGCACCGGTGAATTCCTGGTCGCCGTATTGCGCAACCGGCCCAGACATTGCCCCTACTACCGCGACCTTAATATCTTTTGCCATCGCCGCGTGGCTCATTGCCAGTGCAATGCATCCTGCCAGTAAGGCTTTACCCGTCATTTTCATCCTGAGAGTCCCCATTGTTATGGTTATTGAATTTGTTGTGTTGTTGTTTGTTAGCGCATTATTCTGTTTGTAGGTATAAGAAAAGCATATGACAGCTAACTTAAGGGCGACAGCCGGCGCTACGGCAGCACACTATGCTAAACATAGCGCCATTTGCGATAATTTGGAAAGACATATTTGAAGGTTAGATAACGGGAATGTGACAAAAAAATAACCGCGCCGGAATGCTTCCAGGCGCGGGGGAGCAAGCATCAAAATCACCAGCCCGCAGGCAGGTATCCCAGAGCGGAAGCAACCGCATAAACGGCACTGCAGAGGTAAAGCAACACAATGAAAATTTGAATCAGCGGGTGGGTCATAAACGGCGGACAGGTCCAGCCCGGCGTGACATCACCGCTGCGACGAGCGCCTTTAATCATCAGAATCGGCATAATCGATAAAATCACGCCGCTGAACACGCCGGCAAAATAGAGCGCATTCACGAACGACACCAGCCCGCTGTAGGCCAGTACGAAAGGTGGAATCGCCACCACCAGCAGCACCAGGAAACGCTTCAGGGAGAGTTCGTCGCTGCCCAGGCGGAAGCGGTCAAAGATATTGGTCAGGAAGCTGCCGCCCAGCCCCCAGTACGAGGTCAGCATGGCGCAGAGCGCGAACAGGTTCGCCGAGAAGAACGCCCACTCTCCCAGCGCTTTCCCCCATGAAATGGTCGCCACCTCAGAGATATCGTCCAGGCCGTTAAGCATGATGACCGACATTGGCACCAGGGCCAGTAGCGCGAAGGTTACAACCATGCCAACGATAATCGCCTTCGGCAGCTTCTCTGGTTTATCGGCAAACCCTCGCGCCATCTCCGGCACGATGTACTGCGCCGAGAAGCAGAACACCACCACGTTGAATACCGGCACCATGTACAGCCAGTTGCCTTCCAGCAGGTAGCCCACGCTGGTCGTTTCTTTCAGCAAGGTGGCGATAACCAACACCGCGATCATCACCACCATGCCGATACTGATAAACTTTTCCCCGCGCCCGATGGCCTTCAGGCCCATATACAGCACGCCTGCGGCAGGAATGAAAAACAGCACGCTGCCCAGCGCCGGAGAAATACCAAATAAGGAGTGCAATAGTTTGCCGCTGCCGGTCATATAGGCGGTCAACGCGCCCACGCTGTTCACGCAAACCGAGAGGAACATCATCAGCGCGCCAAAGCGACCGACGTAGCGCAGCGACAGTCCGCTGAGCTGCAAATGCTGGCGAGTACGCAAGGTGGATTCGGCGACGTAAAGCATCGTCACGGTGGTCAGGCTGCCCACGAGCACCAGCCAGAACAGCAGCGGCCAGAAGCCAGCTTTGCTCGACGCATAGGCTATGGAAAGCACACCCGCGCCGATGTTGGTGCCGACGATCATCGACACGCCTTCAACGAAGCTCAGGGATTTACCGGGGACAGCCGTTCGCTCCCCGCGCGCGATGGCGGGAGAGAAGGTGGAGTTTTCAGACATAATATTTTCCGTATTACTCCGGCGGTAACGCCCGCCGGAAAACAGGGGATATCAGGGTGATAAACCACTTCACGCTGGGCAACAAAACCTTGTGTTATGACGGGCTTCCCTGCCGCCGCACAGTACGGGGCTTTAGCCCTTCAGCACCTGGGACAGAATGGCCAGCGCTTTGGTGAACTGAGCATCAGGAATAGTCAGAGGATAAAGGAAGCGGATAACGTTGCCGTAGACGCCGCAGCTCAGCAGCAGCAGCCCTTGTTCCTGAGCCTTCAGCTGAACTTCGCGGGTAAATTCCGGCGAAGGTTTCCCGGTCTGCGGATCGTTAAACTCCACCGCCACCATCGAGCCTTGCCCGCGTACGTCAACAATGGCCGGACAGCCTTGGCGAGCCTGGTTCAGCACCTCTTTCAGGTGTTCGCCAAGCTGGTTTGCACGCTTGCACAGCTGCTCTTCTTTAATCACGTCCAGCACAGCATGAGCCGCAGCAACCGCCAGCGGGTTACCTGCATAAGTACCGCCCAGGCCACCAGGCGCAGGTGCATCCATCACTTCAGCGCGACCCACAACGCCGGACAGCGGGAAACCACCGGCCAGGCTTTTCGCCATCGTCATCAGGTCGGCCTTAACGTCGTAATAGTCCATGGCGAACAGCTTGCCGGTGCGCGCGAAGCCGGTCTGTACTTCATCGGCAATCAGCAGAATGCCGTGGGTATCGCACAGCTTGCGCAGCGCCTGCATAAATTCAGGTGGGGCAACGTTGAAGCCGCCTTCGCCCTGAATCGGCTCCAGCACGATGGCCGCAACCTGATCGGCGGCGATATCCGCTTTAAAGATACGGTCGAGACTTTTCAGCGCATCCTCAGTCGTTACGCCGTGCGCGGCATTGGGGT
This sequence comes from Cedecea sp. P7760, assembly GCF_013386425.1. Lineage (NCBI taxonomy): Bacteria > Pseudomonadati > Pseudomonadota > Gammaproteobacteria > Enterobacterales > Enterobacteriaceae > Cedecea > Cedecea sp. P7760. Next base: position 3,860 of record NZ_JACARU010000046.1, read on the forward strand.
AAACCGCGTGGTAAACGGAGCCTGGGAATGGGCCGAAACCGATTTTGTAAGGCGCCACTTTGCCGGTCAGCGCCATGGTCATAAAGGTACGGCCATGGAAGCCGCCGCCAAAGGTAATCAGTCCAGGACGTTTGGTGTAGGCACGAGCAATTTTTACAGCATTCTCAACGGCTTCTGCACCGGTGGTGAAGAACGCGGTTTTCGCCGGGCCGTCGATAGGTGCCAGATCGTTAATGCGCTCGGCCAGCGACACATAGCTTTCATAAGGGACAATCTGGTAAGCCGTGTGGGTAAAGGCCTGTAGCTGTTTCTCCACGGCGGCAATCACTTTCGGATGACGATGACCGGTGTTCAGCACCGCAATCCCGGCAGCAAAATCAATAACTTCATTGCCTTCCACATCCCACAGGGTGGCGTTCTCAGCCTTCTCTGCAAAGTAGCTACACATCACGCCCACGCCGCGCGGCGTGGCCTGTAAACGACGCTGATTCAGCTCTGCACTTTTCACCTTGGTCTCTCCTGTTATGTCAGTCACTTTATCGCAACAAATCAGAAACAATGTCGTTTATTTACACAGGTATTGGCCCTATAATCGAGTACCAATTCAGATTATCTGAGGGATCCAATTGCGAGATTTAGTGGGTGATTTGATTCTTGTCCGGCTGCAGGAAGAGACCGATACTCTGCTGCATAAGCGCCTTTATAACGCACTGCGGCGCTCAATTCTGGATGGCTCATTGCCGCCCCACGGCCGCCTGCCCGCCTCCCGCGATCTGGCCAGCGAACTCAGTATTTCCCGTAACACTGTATTAACAGTTTACGAGCAGCTTATGACTGAGGGGTACGTTTCCTCCCGCCAGGGCAGCGGAACATTTGTTGAAAAAACGCTGCCGGATCGCTTCACCTCCGCAGGGAACGTTGGCGAAAGCGGCGCGCCCCCTGCCCCGGAGGTTTCAATTTCCCGCCGTGGCCAGCATCTTTTGTCCCAGGTCAGCGCCAGCCCGCGCCAGTGGGGAGCTTTTATTCCTGGTGTCCCGGACGTTAACGCTTTCCCTCATCCGCTATTCAGCAAGATTCAGGCGCGCATCAGCCGCCGTCCTAAACCCGAACGTCTGAGCTATAGCTGCAACGGCGGTACGCCTGAGCTACAGCATGCCCTTGTCGACTACCTGCGGGTTTCACGCGGCGTAAACTGCCAGGTCGACCAAATTCTTATCACCGAAGGGATCCACCAGGCTATCGATCTGGTCACCCGGATGCTGTGCGACAGGGGCGATCTGGCGTGGATCGAAGAGCCTTCTTACTGGGGAATTCGTCACGTGCTGACGATGAATGACGTGCGGATCACACCGCTCACCGTCGACGCGAACGGCCTTTGCCCGCCGGAGACGGTAACAGAAGCGCCGCGCTTAATCTTCGTCACGCCGTCTCATCAGTACCCGCTGGGCGCGGTGATGAGTCTGGAGCGTCGTCAGCGCCTGCTGGCCCTTGCCCGCCAGCACGGCAGCTGGATTATTGAAGATGATTACGACAGCGAGTTTCGCTTCTCAGGCCAGCCGATCCCCGCTCTGCAGGGGCTGGTCGCCGAGGCGCCGGTGGTTTACATCGGTACCTTCAGCAAAACGCTTTATCCAGGGCTCAGACTCGGCTACGTGGTGCTGCCGCGGCCGCTGATAAATGACCTGAAAACGGCGCATGCGGAGCTGTATCGCGGCGGCCACTCGCTTATCCAGCAGGCGCTGGCGGAATTTATTACTGCCGGGCACTATTCGGCCCATATTCGCCGTATGCGCCTGCTGTACGGCCGTCGCCGCGCCTTCCTGACCGAGCTTATCTCCCGCCACTGCGGGCCTCAGGCGCTGTCCGACTTCAGCGACAACGCCGGGCTGCACCTGATTTTGAACCTGCCGGATGAGGCCGATGATGTGGCGATTGCGCAGCGTGCCAACGCCCGCAATATTCTGGTGCGTCCGCTGTCGCGTTACTACCTGACCGGGCAGCGCAAGAAGGGGTTATTGATGGGGTTTGCCAGCCTGCCGGAGAGCGAAATGGAGGCGGCGTTTGCCGTGCTGCTGGAATGTATGCCGGAGGCTAAAAAGCAAAACGCCCCAGCATAAAGTGGGGCGTTATCGGTGCGCGGTACGGTATCGGCGTTAAGCTTCGATAGCGGCGCGCAGTTTTTTCATCGCGTTCTTTTCAAGCTGACGAACGCGCTCGGCGGAAACGCCATAGCGGTCAGCAAGTTCCTGCAGCGTGCTCTTGTTGTCTTCATCCAACCAGCGCGCGCGGATAATCTGCTGGCTGCGCTCGTCCAGGCCCTGCATCGCATCGCTCAGCTTGTCGGCGGCGTGAGATTCCCAGTTGTCGTCCTCAATGCCTTCGGCAAAGTTAGAGGATTTATCCTGCAGGAACAGCACCGGCGCCATTGGCTGACCGTCGGAATCGTCGTCGTTAGACATGTCGAAGGTCATATCCTGCGCCGCCATGCGTGATTCCATCTCAAGCACGTCTTTGCTGGACACGCCAAGCTCGTTGGCGACCATTTCGACTTCATCCTGGTTAAACCAGCCCAGACGCTGCTTGGTTTTACGCAGGTTAAAGAACAGCTTACGCTGTGCTTTGGTCGTTGCGACTTTCACAATACGCCAGTTACGCAGCACGTATTCATGAATTTCTGCCTTGATCCAGTGCACCGCAAAGGAGACCAGGCGAACACCCACTTCCGGGTTAAAACGGCGTACTGCTTTCATCAGGCCAATGTTGCCTTCCTGGATAAGGTCTGCCTGCGGCAGGCCGTAACCGGAATAGTTACGCGCAACATGAACAACAAAGCGCAGGTGAGACAGGATCAGCTTTTTCGCTGCTTCCAGACTGCCCTGGTAATGCAGCTTTTCAGCCAGCTCCTTCTCTTCCTCAGCCGTTAACATCGGCCAGGCGTTCGCAGCCCGGATATACGACTCCAGGTTACCAACAGGGGCTAAAGCTAAATTTTGCATTTCTTTGGTCATTCAAACCCTCTCTTAGAGACTTACGTACAGGTTGCCATTTTACTGACTTATGGCACACCGACAACACGTCAGGGGCCAAACCGTAGCATTCACTGTACTCTCAGACAGTGATGTTATCCACAAGTTCAATGTAAAGCTGTGAATAGATTACACACAAAGTGTGACGGTTGTTGCAGCATGGCAGGGGGCACAGCGGTGTAAAACGCACTCCCTGCTGACGACGTTATCGTAGCAGGGAATGAGTATATCAAAAACTTTTTACTCCGGCGTAAAGCGGCGTAAATGTTGAACAGTGGCAAGCCAGGCTGCCAGCCAGCCGATCATCGAAGAGACCAGCAGCAACAGGAGGCACTCGTCAAAGCCAAGGCCGCTGATATCGAACTTCGTGCCGAAGACCTGCGCCACGTCCGTCACCGCCGACGACAGACGCATCACCAGGATCTCAGACAGGATCAGCGACAGGAACGCACCGCTGAACCCGATTAACGCCCCGCCATAAAGGAACGGGCGCAGGATAAATCCGTCGGTAGCACCGATAAGCTTCTGGACGTTAATGGTATCGCGGCGGGCAAAAATGCTCAGGCGCACCGAGTTACCAATCACCAGGAACACCGCCGCCACCATCAGGATGCCGATCATCACCGCCACGCGCCCAACCAGGCCGGTCAGCGCCGCGAGACGGGCAAACCAGCTGTCGTCCATGCGTACTTCATCGACGCCATGAATCTTCGCCACGCGGTCACGCAGCGTATTCAGGTGATCCGTGCTCTGGAAATCGAGTTTAGGGTTAACCACCGCAACCGCCGGCAGCGGGTTCTCTTCCAGCATATCCAGCGCGCCGCCAAAGCCCGACCAGTTACGGAACTCGCCCAGCGCTTCCTCGCGGGAAAGGTAGTTAACTTTATCAACGCCCTCTTCCGCCTGGATAGCGCCCACCACCTGCTGCGCGGCGTTGTCGTCCAGCGCCTTATCGAGGTAAACGGTGATTTGCGGCGACGGATAATACTGGGTGGCCGCCTGGTTCACGTTTTTGTAGACCATATAGCAGACGCTCGGCAGCGTCAGGGAAATAGCAATCACCATCACCGTCAGGAAAGTCGCCAGCGGCTTGCTCTTCAGGTCCTGCAGCGCCCCTTCCCAGGCATAGCGGAACTGCTCGTTCACGCCGCCCTTCAGGGATTTGCTTTTGGACTGCGGCCCTTTGCCACGCTTTTTCACCGAGCGGCCAAGAGCGCCTAACTTATTCAGTTGGTTAATCTTGTCCAGCTTGTTGCTGAAGCGCTTGATATGGTTGAGCGCACTGTGTTTATTCACCTGCCAGGCCTCCATGCAAATGGCCGTCGCTGAGCGTCAACATACGGTAATTGCGACGCGAGATAAGCCCCATATCGTGGGTAGCCATCAGAACAGTCACGCCCACGCGGTTAAATTCTTCAAACAGGCGCAGAATGCCTTCCGACAGCGCATCATCAAGGTTACCGGTCGGTTCATCCGCCAGCAGTACCGCAGGTTTGTTTACTACGGCACGAGCGATGCCGACGCGCTGCTGTTCACCGCCGGAGAGTTGGATAGGAAAGTTCTTCGCTTTGTCCAGCAGCCCGACCTTATCCAGTGCCGCAGACACGCGGCGACGAATATCTTCGCCGCTGGCGCCCGCGATGATCAGCGGGATGGCCACGTTGTCGTACACGGTTCTGTCCATCAGCAGATGGTGATCCTGGAAGATCATGCCAATCTGGCGACGCAGGAACGGCACTTCACGGCTTTTCAGGCGGCTGATATCGTGGCCGCTGAAAAAAATCTTCCCGGCGCTTGGCCGTTCGATACCGCAGATAAGCTTGAGCAGAGTACTCTTCCCTGCGCCAGAATGGCCGGTCAGAAAGGCCATCTCGCCTGGTTGCATATGGAAGGTGATTCCCTGCAACGCTTGTCTCCCACCGAGATAGGCTTTACTGACGTGTTCAAAGCGAATCATTGTTAATCCTCTCGGGCAAAAAGTGCCTCTATAAAGTCGCCCGCATTAAACGGTCGTAAATCAGAAATTTGTTCGCCGACGCCAATGTAGCGAATCGGAATGCCGAACTGGTCTGCCACAGAGAAGATTACGCCACCCTTGGCGGTACCATCCAGTTTGGTCAGGGTGATGCCCGTCAGCCCCACCGCTTCGTGGAACAGTTTAGCCTGGCTTATCGCATTCTGACCGGTGCTGGCGTCGAGGGTGAGCATAACCTCATGCGGGGCATCCTCGTCCAGCTTTTTCATAACCCTGACAATTTTCTTCAATTCTTCCATCAGGTGCGATTTGTTCTGCAAACGCCCTGCGGTATCGGCGATTAACACGTCGATATTACGCGCCTTCGCCGCCTGGATAGCATCGAAGATAACCGAGGCGGAGTCCGCGCCGGTGTGCTGGGCCACGACAGGAATATTGTTGCGCTGGCCCCAAACCTGCAGCTGCTCAACCGCCGCCGCACGGAAGGTATCGCCCGCCGCCAGCATCACGGATTTACCCTGCTGCTCAAACTGACGGGCCAGTTTGCCGATGGTGGTGGTTTTACCCACGCCGTTCACGCCAACCATCAGGATAACAAACGGCGTTTTGCCTTCAATATTCAGCGGCTCATCCACTTTGGCGAGGATTTCGCTCATCTCTTCTTTCAGCAGACCGTACAGCGCTTCGGCGTCGCGAAGCTGCTTGCGGCTTGCACCTTCGGTCAGGTTGGTGATGATTTTACGCGTGGTTTCCACCCCAACGTCGGCAATCAGCAGCTGCTCTTCCAGCTCTTCAAACAGATCATCATCGATTTTTTTGCCGCGGAACAGACTGATAAATCCGGAACCGAGATTTTGTTTGGTTTTGACAAGGCTGCGCTTCAGGCGAGCAAAGAAGCCTTCTTTAGTCGGTTTTTCCTGCTCTTGCAGCGCGGCAATCGGAGCAGCTTCTTCGACAGCCTCTTCTTGCGGTTCGTCATCAAGGACTTCTTGCGCAACGGCTTCATCTTCAACGGCAGCTTCGTGTGCAAACAATTCTTCGTGTGCAAACAATGCTTCGGCTTCAGCCACTTCTTCGTTGACGATCTCGTCCTGCTCGGCCTGCCATTCGTCCGGCTGCTCTGCGGTTTCAACAATCTCTTCCGGCAGCGGCAGCGTTTCGTGCTCAACGGCGGCAACCGGTTGTTCGATGACTTCCGGCTCTTCGACAACAACCGCAGGTTCAATCACCGCAGGTTCGACAACGGCTTCAGGTTCAACAACAGGCTCAGGTTCAATAACCGCCACAGGTTCTGGCTCGGCCACAATCTCAGGCTCAACGGTCACTTCCGGCTCAGGAATCATTTCCGGCTCGGCAACAAGCGCCTTCTCTTCGGCTTCTTCTACGAGCTGCTCGTTAACCTCCACGACCTGCCCGGCAAACTTTTCGGACTCCTCCAGTGAGTGCTCACTAACTAAATCCTGCTTATCCTGCTCAACAGCCTGAGGCTGTTGAGGTTCATCCTGTGTGGAAGCCTGTTCAGTAACCGGTTGTTCTTCTATTACTTTTTGTTCTGTTTCTGCTTCCGGCTGCTGCTCTTTCTGGCCAAATCCCAGCCAGGAAAAAAAGCCACGTTTTTTCTCTTTCGCCATTTGCGACTACACTCCTCGCTGTTAACTCATGGCACAGACCCGATTCTGCTTGCCACGGGCATAAAAAATAGTGCGTTAGTCTATCACTTTCCCGGCGCGGCATCACTCCGGCGGATTAAGGTTTCCTGGCCGGGCGAGCACCGTTAGAATAGCCGCAAAATTTAGCATCGCAGTGAGAGCAATGAAGAAACCCCAATCCGCTGGCTCCGGCCAGATTCGCATCATCGGCGGCCAATGGCGCGGTCGAAAACTTCCGGTTCCCGACAGTCCCGGCCTGCGTCCGACAACGGATCGCGTACGCGAAACGCTGTTTAACTGGCTGGCTCCGTCAATGGTGGATGCGCATTGTCTCGACTGTTTTGCCGGCAGCGGTGCGCTCGGCCTGGAGGCGCTCTCCCGCTATGCCGCCAGCGCAACGCTGATTGAGATGGATCGCGCGGTTTCCCAGCAGTTACAAAAGAACCTGGCGACCCTGAAAGCCAGCCACGGCAAGGTGCTCAACGCCAATACGCTCAGCGTTCTCGCCCAGCCTGGCACGCCGCATAACGTGGTGTTTGTCGATCCGCCGTTCCGTAAAGGGCTGCTGGATGAAACGCTTAGCCTGCTGGAGAAAAATGGCTGGCTGGCGGATGAGGCGCTAATTTACGTAGAAAGTGAAGTGGAAAATGGTCTGCCGGTGGTGCCCGCAAGCTGGGCGTTACACCGTGAGAAAGTCGCCGGTCAGGTGGCTTACCGCCTGTTTATTCGTGAAGCTCAAGGAGCCGCATAATGCCGATTCTGATTAACTTTGGCCGCCTGCTGATGCTTTGCGTCTGGGGTTTTCTGATTTTTAACCTGATTCACCCTTATCCGCGCCCGCTAAACATTTTTGTTAACGTCGCGCTGATCTTTATGGTGATTATGCACGGCCTGCAGCTGAGCCTGCTGAAAGCCACGCAGCCAAAAGACGGCCCGGCGCTTGGCCGTCTTGAGCAGATTAAGATCTTTGTCTTCGGCGTGTTTGAACTGCTTATCTGGCAGAAAAAGCTGCGTCAGGGCAAGTGAGTTTCTTCGGGGACGAAGCTGACAAAGCGCGTCCCCTTATAGCTCAGCGTGCCTTTATCTCCCACCGTTACCGCATTGTATTCCGCCGCTGCTACCCGCATTTTCATCTCCATGCCGCCGCTCTGGGGCGCAAACCAAATCTCATAGCGGATTGAGTCCTCCGGCGGCGTCACTTCCCGCTGGCGCGAGCGCCTGTCATTGGACGGTTTTTCACGTTTGGTCGCCACCACCACTTTTTTTACGCTCAGCGGTGCCGCGTCGTTTTCGATGTTCTGGCGGCGCTGCTGCAGGTAGCGGAAAGAAGCGGCAACGGCTATCACCACAACGATCGCGATAATGAAAATGGGAGGCTTACTCATGGCTTTTTCTCTAATTGTCAGACACTTTTAAGCATAACCCTGGCGCCGCGCCGTTGTCATCTGCGACGCTTAGCCACTAGACTGAATACTGTTACGCCAACAATTAGAATAAGGATATGCCATGCTTTGGTCATTTATTGCTGTTGCGTTATCTGCCTGGATTTACATTGACGCTTCCTGGCGCGGGTCCACCTGGCAGCGCTGGATTTTCAAGCCGGTCACCCTGCTCCTGCTGCTGCTCCTGGCCTGGCAAGCGCCGATGTTTGAAGCTGCGGGCTACCTGATTGTGGCGGGTCTTCTGGCAACGCTTGTCGGCGATGCTCTCACGCTATTACCGACCCAGCGCCTGCTCTATGCGGTAGGCGCTTTCTTCCTTTCACACCTGCTGTATACCATCTATTTCGCCAGCCAGATGACCTTAGCCATCTTCTGGCCGCTGCCTCTTGCCCTGCTGATTATCGGTGCGCTGCTGGTGGCCACTATCTGGACGCGGCTTGAAGCCCTGCGCATGCCTATTCTGACATTTATCGGCATGACGCTGGTGATGGTCTGGCTGGCGGCCGAGCTTTACTTCTTCCGCCCGACGGCCCCAAGCTTCTCCGGGTTTGTGGGTGCCAGCCTGCTGCTGCTGGGCAATATCGTCTGGCTGGTCAGCCACTATCGGCATCGTTTCAGAGGCGACAGCGCGATTGCTGCCGCCTGCTACTTTGCCGGGCACTTCATGATTGTTCGCGCCCTGTATATCTGAGGTTAACGCCTGTCTTCCGCCAGGGAGGCAGGTTCCAGCCTGCGGGTTTTGCCGTAGATAATGGTTAATACCGCAGGCACCGTAAACGCCACCGCGATCGCAATCACCTCATAGATCATCTTTGAATCCGGCCCGCTAAACAGCCCCAGTTCGAACACGTTCAGCACCGGCAGGAAGCTGTAGGTTTTCACCCCCAGCAGCCCGGTAATACCGCCGCCCAGCGCCGCGCCGATGCAGCCAAACACGAAGAGCATGCGGTATTTCAGGTTCACGCCGTACAAAGCCGGTTCGGTAATGCCGAAGAAGGCGGAAAGCGAGGCGGAAATCGCAATTTGCTTATCTTTCAGGTTGCGGGCAATAAAGATAGCGCCGAACGCCGCGCCAAACTGCCCCATAACCGCCGACATAAACATCGCCATAATTGTGTCGTAGCCGTTGACCTGAATGTTAATCAGCGCCAGTGGAATAATGCCCCAGTGCACGCCGAACACCACGAACAGCTGCCCAATCCCCGCCAGCAGCGCGCCGGAAATTACCGGGCTGAGGTTGTACAGCCACGCATAGCCGTTGGCGATGCCAACGCCGACATAATCAGCCACCGGGCCAATCACGGTGAACACCACAAAGCCGCTAATGATCAACGATAAACAAGGCACGAACACCAGCGCGGCAATCTCAGGGATCACCTTTTTCAGCCAGCGTTCGACGTGGCTCAGGAAGAGCACGGCAAACACCGCCGGGATCACTGCCCCGCCGTAGATTTTCACGTTCAGAGCCAGGCCCATGACGTGGAATGCGCCGGGCACGCTGGCATCCGTCAGCGGGAAGATCATCGCGGCCGTCAGCGCCAGGGCGCTAAACTTGTTGGCCTTAAAGCGTTCCGCCGCGGTGACCGCAATAAACATCGGCAGCATGACGAAGACGCCGCTCGACAGCGCATTGAACACGGTAAAAACATAGGAGTGGGTATCGACCAGGTTCATCGTCTGCAACAGAACCACGATACCTTTCACAACCCCAACGCCCGCCAGTACGCCGATGTAAGGGGTGAAAATCGCCGAAAGCGTTGCCAGCAGGCGGTTAATCACCGAGCCCTGCGGCGCGGCGGGCTCCTCTGCGGAAGGCTCGCCCATCTGCGCCGTTATTGCCTGAAAGACTTTTTCAACCTTTGGCCCAATCACAATCTGGAATTGCCCTGGGTTTTCAACCAGCTTGACTACCTCCTGCAACTTATAAAGCTCGTCTTTATTAATCTTACTTTTGTCTTTGAGGGTAAAACGCAAGCGGGTTGCGCAGTGGGTAAGATGCTCTATATTTTCTGCCTCGCCGACGTGCTGAATTATCTGCCGGGCAAGTTGACTGAAGGTAGCCATAATCATTCCTTAGTAGCAAGGTATGGAAATTATTGTTGTGTAGGGTACAGCCCGTATCAGGCGTAATCGCCCGGTTTAGTTTTGCTTTTCACCGCAACGCCAAAATCGGTGAAAATTCGCTGCGGAAGGTTATTCCCTTTCGCCTCGGCAATATGGTGAGCCAGTATCTGGAACGGAATAACCATGATCAGCGGAGCAATAAACTCATCAACATCGGCTTTCACCGCCAGCGTGCGTGGATCGTGGTCCTCGCCTAATTTAATGGTGTACACGTAGTCGGTATATTTCTGCTCATAGGCTTTCAGCAGCAATAAACGTTCGCGAGCCAGGCCCGGCGTATCAATAAAGAACATCCGGTGAGTGCCGTTCACTTCGAAATAGGGCCCGTGCATAAACGCTTCCAGCTCCACGCCCTGGGAAGGAACGCGAATCGTCTCGGCAAATTTGGTTTCCATCTCTTTGATAACGCCGACGCTCGGCCCGTAGCCAATCGAGGTAAATCGCGGAGAGGCAGCCAGCTCATCCTGCCACCTGGTAAAGAAGGCTTCGGTGTCGGCGATGATGCCCGGAATAGCTTTCACTGCCACATCCAGTTTTTTCAGCTCGGCCGCTTCCCGTTCGGCGTCGATCTTCCCGCTGCGGCGAGCCGCAAACACGCCCAGCAGCATGAATTTCAGGATGGTGGCAACGTACCCTTTGGTCACGTAGCCCACGCGCTCTTCGCCAATTTCAATATCAACCACATGGTCAACGTTTCGCGCCAGTTCACTGCCCGTTTTGCTGGTGATGCCCAACGTTTTTACCGGGTGAGTCTGGCGAATATGCTGGATCGCGTTGATGGTCGAGGTGCTTTCCCCACTCTGGGAAACGCCTATCACCAAATCAGCCGTCTCACTGAACTTTTCGTAGTGCTGAAAGTGGAAAGGCTCCTCCACCGTGATGCGCACGTCCGCCAGCTTTTCCACGTAGTATTTCGCACTTTTGATGGCGTTAATGCTGGAACCCGTAGCCAGAACCAACCACTCCTTTTGCCCCTCCAGGACCGGAAGATCGGACGGATAGCGGGCAATCATGGCGCTTAACGTCGCCTGCTCTTCATGGATGTAGGTCATCATTGTCGGTTTCATCGGCTCTCCTGTAATCAAAACCTGAAAACGTTTTCAGGTTTTAGGCTAGAGGAGTCGGGCGAGGCTTGTCAACGCCAGATCGCGCAACTGTTAGCGGGATCAAAAAATATCGCAGAAGGGAAAACGGGCGGACGCCGAAAAAAGCGTTATCCGCCGTTGAAAACTAAGAGGATTCACCGCCGGTCAGGCTGAGAGGGATCTTTTCTGCCGCGGCCACGTCAGCATTCTGATTCAGGATGGCCATTAATCGCCGCATAACCTCTTTGCCAATTAACGCATTTTGATGGTCAACGGTGGTAATGCGTGGAATAAAATATTCGCTGCCGGGAAAATATTCGCAGCTCACTACGGCGATATTTTCTGGCACCGAGAGGTTCTTATCTTTTAGCGCGCGGATGGCACCTTTTGCGACGTGGTCGTTAATTGCCACAATGGCGTCCGGTAAGGCTTCATTGTTAGCAATTAGCGTTTCAATAGCCTCATAGCCATGCTGTAAATAAAAGTTATTCAGCACCACGAAACTATTTTCCACCGGTAACCCTGCTGACTCCAGCTCGGTGCGAAATACCGCTTCACGCTCGCGGGTAATATAAACATTCTTCGACCCGCCGATAAAACCAATCCGCCGGTAGCCTTTATCAATAAGGTGACGAGTCGCTAACCTCACGCATCCGGTCTGGTCACGTTCAACGCAGGCATATTCCACGCCCGGAAGCTTACGCCCCACCACCACGACCGGCACGGTGGCGATGAGTTTTTTCAGCTCCTGCAGATAGGTCGCTGAAATATCGTTGTAGTCGATGTTGCCGCCCAGAATAATCACGCCGTCTATCTGGCTGTCGGTGATGGAATTAAAAATATGCTCTTCGGGCACCACCGGCGCTTCGCGAGAGGTTCTGTTTGCCGATTGAGTGTCGTACAGCGTGACCTTGTAGCCGAGCCGCAAGCTTTCATGCTCAATCTGCGCCACCAGCATCACAAAGTAAGGGTTACTGATATCCGAAACGACAATTGCCAGCGTCTGGGTTTTCTTCGAGATCATCCCGCGCGCGAGTAAATTTGGGCTGAAATTATGTTCCTGAATCACTTTTTCAACCCGGCTGCGCGTTTTGTCTGCCACCCAGCTGTTGTTGTTCAGTACCCGGGAGACGGTGGCGATGGACACCTGCGCCAGCTCCGCAATATCTTTGATTGTCAGTGGTTTTTTCATCGACTCATTCTCATCCCGACCTGCGGATAATACTAGGGGAAGCGCCCTGGGGAAGCAAAGGCCAATGCTGAAAACTGCCGCCCGTGAGCCAGAAACGTTATCAGGCAAAAAAGGGGCTTGACTCTGGAGTTGACTCCAGAGAGTAACATCGCTAATGAGAAAATTATCATTACCGGAGGGCGCCATGCTCAACACACCTCAAGACGGCAAAAAGCCACCGCAGTTTGCGTTTGCCAAACTTAGCCCGCTGCAGGCGGAAGGCCCCTCCTGCTGCGCCGATGACGCCTGCTCCGCGCAGAATCCAGAGCCGGAAATCGCCGACAACGGCAGCCGCTACAGCTGGCTCGTTGAGGGGATGGACTGCGCGGCCTGCGCCCGCAAAGTGGAAAATGCGGTGAAACAGATTAGCGATGTTCAGCAGGTTCAGGTGGTGTTTTCTACCGAAAAACTGCTGGTCAGCTCTGCGCGCGACGTTCGCAGTGAGGTAGAAAAAGCCGTCAAGGCCGCAGGCTACACCCTGAATGCAGGCAATGCGCCGAAGCAGGAAAAAAGCCGCAGCCTGCAGGAAAACCTGCCGCTGATCCTGCTTATTGTGCTGATGGTGATTAGCTGGGGGCTCGAGCAGTTCAACCACCCGCTCGGCAACCTGGCGTTTATCGCCACCACGCTGGTTGGCCTGTGGCCAATTGCTCGCCAGGCGGTCCGCCTGATCCGCAGCGGCAACTGGTTTGCCATTGAAACGCTGATGAGCGTCGCGGCCATCGGCGCACTGTTTATCGGCGCTACCGCCGAAGCAGCGATGGTCTTGCTGCTGTTTCTGATCGGCGAACGTCTCGAATCCTACGCCGCCAGCCGTGCGCGCCGGGGGGTAAGCGCCTTAATGGCGTTAAAGCCGGACGTCGCTATTCGCCTCCGGGACGGCGAGCGCGAAACCGTCGCTCAGGCCGAGCTTCGCCCCGGCGACGTTATTGAGGTCGCCGCCGGTGACCGACTGCCGGCCGACGGTCGCCTGCTCAGCGGTTTTGCAAGCTTTGATGAAAGTGCCTTAACCGGGGAATCCGTGCCGGTAGAGCGCCAGCAGGGCGAAAAAGTCGCCGCAGGCAGCACCAGCGTGGATCGCCTTGTTCAGTTGGAGGTGATTTCCGAACCCGGCGACAGCGCCATCGACCGCATTCTGCGGTTGATTGAAGAAGCCGAGGAGCGCCGCGCGCCCATCGAACGCTTTATCGATCGCTTTAGCCGGATTTACACGCCGATTATCATGCTTCTCGCGTTACTGACCGCCGTCGTTCCTCCTTTGCTGTTCGGGCAAACCTGGGAACCGTGGATCTATAAAGGCCTGACGCTGCTGCTTATCGGCTGCCCGTGCGCGCTGGTTATCTCCACGCCTGCGGCCATTACTTCCGGCCTTGCCGCAGCCGCACGCCGTGGGGCGTTGATTAAAGGCGGCGCGGCGCTGGAGCGTCTCGGTCAAATCCAGCAGGTCGCCTTCGATAAAACCGGCACGCTCACAGCAGGTAAACCGCAGGTCACCGCCATTGCCGTGGCAGACGGGATAGAAGAAGACCAGCTTCTGGCGCTCGCCGCCGCAGTAGAACAGGGTTCAACGCACCCGCTGGCTCAGGCCATTGTGAGCGCAGCACAACAGCGTAATTTGCCAGCTTTCGTCGCGGAAAATCACCGCGCGCTGGCCGGGGTTGGCGTTGAAGCGAATATCCAGGGTGAAACGCTGTTGCTCAGCTCACCGTCCAAACTTGACGCTCAGGCACTCAACGAAGCCTGGCAGCAACGTATCGCGAAGCAGGAAGAAGAGGGCCAGACGGTCATCGTGGTACTGCGTTCAGGGCAGCTGCTGGGCACCATCGCCATGCGTGACACTTTGCGCAGCGACGCGCGTGAAGCAGTTACTGCCCTTCATCAACTGGGCATTCAGGGCGTGATGCTGACGGGGGATAACCCACGCGCGGCGGCGGCAATAGCCAGCGAACTGGGCATTGATTACCGCGCCAGCCTGCTCCCGGCAGACAAAGTGGCGGCGGTGAACAAACTGAATGCCACCGCGCCGCTGGCGATGGTCGGCGACGGCATTAACGATGCGCCGGCGATGAAAGCAGCCACCATCGGTATTGCCATGGGCAGCGGCACGGACGTCGCGCTGGAAACCGCAGATGCCGCCCTGACCCACAACCGCCTGACCGAACTGGCAAGCATGGTGCGGCTCGCCAGAGCCACCCATAACAACATTCGCCAGAACGTGACGATTGCGCTGGGGCTGAAGGGGATTTTCCTGGTCACCACCCTGCTCGGCCTGACCGGCCTGTGGCTGGCGGTGCTGGCAGACTCAGGCGCTACCGCGCTGGTAACGGCGAACGCCATTCGCCTGCTGCGGAAGAAATAGTTTTCGAGGCATCTTCCGGATTTTTACTCAATCAATGGAGCAAGGACGCTCACGTGTAAAAATGAATCCCCCGCCCGCAAGTTGACTGATTGGCAACTTGCGGGCATAATTATTGCCAATCAGTCAACTTCAGGATGAAGTGATGCATCTGATTACGCTGAAGACGCTTATAGAAGCGGGTCAAAGATTTCCCAGACATAAGCAGGAACTGCAAATTCTCGGCAAAGTGCTGGAAAAAGGCTTCTTTCCAACGCCGGAATCACTTAAGCGGATTTATCCTTCACTGGATAACTTTAAGTACCTCGATAAACATTACGTCATCAATATCGCCGGCAATGAACTCAGGCTGATTGCGCTTATCTTTTTTACCAGCCAGAAGTTCTACATCCGCCATATCATGACGCACAGCGAATACATGCGGTTTACTGAAACACACCGGGGAAAGAAGAGATGATTGCTGATGCGCTTAAAGCCGCCGAAGCATTGAAAACGGCGGTTCCACTGCTGGGTGGCAGCACCAGAGAAAAAGATTATCTGGCGGCGCTGGAGCTGGTCGAATACCTGCTGCTCAATGACCCAGAAAATCCACTGGTTGAGATTGTCAGCAGCAAAATCTCTGCCTGGGAAAACGCACAGCCTGAAGTACAGACGTTCCGAGCGGAAATGCAGGCAATCCCGGCCGGGATAGCCATGCTGAAAACCCTGATGGAGCATCACCAATTAAAACAGAGCGATTTTCAGCAAGAGATTGGCAGCAAGTCGATGGTCTCCCGCATTCTCAGCGGCGAACGACAGCTAACCACCGAACACATCCGCCGGCTTTCCCGGCGCTTTGGCATCTCACCTGCCCTCTTTTTCTGAGAGGGATCAGTGGCTCTTACGCAGCAAATAGCGGTAAGGCAGCGCGTCGGTTTCGCTGGCAACCAGCTCATGTTCCATAAAGCGGCAGAAACCGGGGATATCGCGCGTGGTGGCCGGGTCGTCGGCTATCACCAGCAGCGTTTCGCCTACGGGCATATTGCGCACGGTTTTGCGCACCATCATCACCGGCTCCGGGCAGCGCAGGCCAAGGGCATCCAGCGTATGGTCGGGGGTTGCGAACAAATCGGTCATAGCACTCTCAGGTCGTCAAAAACCGCGCTAGTTTACGCCGGGGAAAATCTGGCGCAAGCCGCGTGAACGATTGCGTTAAAATTAACCATTGCAATGAAAAGCTAAAGCAGTATCATCCCCGCGCTTTACATTTTTGACTGGGTTCCCTCACCCCACTACTAAAAAGGCTACAACATGATGCAGTTCAGCACTCGCCAGCGCACTAATGCGCTGTTTTGGCTATCGCTTTTTCATTTGCTGGTGATCACCTCCAGTAACTATCTGGTTCAGCTTCCGGTCTCCGTCTTCGGGTTTCATACGACCTGGGGCGCCTTCAGCTTCCCGTTTATCTTCCTGGCGACCGACCTTACGGTGCGTATTTTTGGCGCTCCGCTGGCGCGACGAATTATTTTTGCGGTAATGATCCCGGCGCTGGTTATCTCCTACGGCATCTCGGCCCTGTTTTACATGGGAAGCTGGCAGGGCTTTGAAGCGCTAACCCACTTCAACCTGTTCGTCGCCCGTATCGCAATCGCCAGCTTTATGGCCTATGCGCTCGGCCAGATCCTCGACGTGCACGTCTTCAACCGCCTGCGTCAAAACCGCTGCTGGTGGTTAGCGCCTACCGCTTCCACGCTGTTTGGTAACGTGAGCGACACGCTGTCGTTCTTCTTTATCGCCTTCTGGCGCAGCCCGGACGCCTTTATGGCCCAGCATTGGGTAGAAATCGCCGTGGTCGATTACTGCTTCAAGGTTCTTATCAGCCTGATTTTCTTCCTGCCGATGTACGGCGTATTGCTGAATATGCTGTTGAAACGCCTCGCAGATAAATCCGAAATCTCCGCGCTACAGCCAGGTTAAACGCGGGCTGAATATCTTGTGTTAAGATGCAGGCATCGGCCTTGTGGCTTGCTAACGGAAAGGAATAACGCGATGCGCAACCTGGTAAAATATGTCGGTATTGGCCTGCTGGTAGTGGGTCTTGCCGCCTGTGACAACAACGACAGCAAAACCGCTACCGCCGGTAGTCAGGCAGCCAGCAGCGCCAGCGGCCAGCCTATCGAACTGCTGGACGGCAAGCTGAGCTTCGCCCTGCCGGCAGACATGACCGATCAGAGCGGCAAAGTGGGTACCCAGTCCAACAACATGCACGTTTATTCTGACGCGACCGGCCAGAAAGCAGTGATCGTGATTGTCGGCGACAACACTACCGACGACCTTGCCGCGCTGGCAAAGCGTCTGGAAGAACAGCAGCGCGCGCGTGACCCGCAGCTTCAGGTCGTGACCAACAAATCCATTGAGATCAAAGGCCACGAGCTGCAACAGCTGGACAGCGTTATCTCCGCCAAAGGCCAGACCGCCTACTCTTCCATCATCCTTGGGAAAGTGGACGACAAGCTGCTGACCATGCAGATAACGCTGCCTGCGGATAACCAGCAGCTGGCGCAGACCAACGCGGAAAACATCATCAATACCATCGCCATCAAGTAAGCGTTGCGCGATGCATCAATGGCTCCGCCTCTCGCGGGGCCATTTTTTTCTTCATTTTCAGACAGACTGCCGCAGCCTCGCGCCCGGGAAGCACTACACTAAAAGCACCGTTTCCTGACAGGACGTCTGCATGACTCCCCCTCAACTCGATAAAACCGGCCTGCATATTTTGCTCAAGCTTGCCGCGTTAGTGATTATTCTCGCTGGCATTCACGCCGCCGCCGACATCATCGTTCAGCTGCTGCTGGCGCTGTTCTTCGCCATCGTTCTCAACCCGCTGGTCACCTGGTTTATGCGCCGGGGCTTTAACCGCCCGCTGGCCATAACCATCGTGGTGCTGGTGATGCTGGTGGTGCTCACTTTACTCGTTGGCGTGCTGGCAACGTCGATGAACGATTTCATGGAACAGATGCCGCAGTTCAACAAACTGCTGACGCAGAAGGTGCGAGAAATAGAACATGCGATGCCGTTCCTGCATTTGCCGCTGTCGCCGGAACGTATGCTGCAAAAGCTCGACTCCGACAAGCTGATGACCTTTGCCACCACCTTAATGGCCGGTCTTTCAGGGGCGATGGCCAGCATTTTACTACTGGCGATGACGGTGATTTTTATGCTGTTTGAAGTGCGTCACGTGCCCTATAAGCTGCGCTTCGCGCTGGCAAATCCGAAGCTTCACATCGCCGGCATGCACCGCGCGTTAAAAGGCGTCACCCACTATCTGGCGCTGAAAACGTTTATCAGCCTGCTGACCGGTATCATTATCTGGCTGGGATTAAAGCTGCTGGGCGTGCAGTTTGCGCTGATGTGGGGCGTGCTGGGCTTTCTGCTCAACTACATTCCCAACATCGGCTCGGTTATCTCTGCCGTGCCGCCGATGATTCAGGCCTTCTTGCTTAACGGCACCTATGAAATGCTGATGGTCGGGGCGCTGTTCCTGGTGGTGCACATGGTGCTGGGGAATATTCTGGAACCCCGCATGATGGGGCGCGGGCTGGGGATGTCGACCTTTGTGGTATTCCTCTCGCTGCTGTTCTGGGGCTGGCTGCTCGGCCCGGTGGGCATGCTGCTCTCGGTGCCGCTGACCAGCGTCTGTAAGATCCTGATGGAGTCGACCCAGGGCGGGGCGAAACTGGCTATTCTGCTGGGGCCAGGCAGGCCAAAAAGCCGTTTACCGGGATAATCTCAGCTATTTTTTATCACGCCTGGCGATGCTGTGCAGCATCGCCTCGCCAATTTCCCGCTCGCCTTTCGCCATCAGCCCCTGAGCGGCTCCGGCCCGATCCTCAAGCTTTTTGTTCTGCCCGAGTTTTGTCTTGCCGATAAGCGAGGCCAGAGGAATTTCTATTCCGATAATGGCCTTCAGCATTGAGTCGATAAACGCCGGCGGCGCATCGCTGACCTGCCACGGCATTTCCATCGGCGCCTCCTGCTGGCGCGTCAGGCTGGTTATCTGTTGCAGCACGAAATCTGCATCATCCCGCACGGTGATTTTCCCTCGCGCCTGCACGGTCTGATAGTTCCAGGTCGGCACCTCTTTATGATGTTCCAGCTTGCCCGGATACCAGCCAGGAGAGATGTACCCCTGCGCACCGCGAAACACGACCAGCACTTCCTGCTCCGGCTGAAGTGAGCGCCACAGTGGGTTAGCCCGGGCGATATGAGCCCGGAGCGTGCCGAGTTCGCCCTGCTCGGGGCAAAGTTCAAAGGGGATATCAAAAGCGTCCGGCACGCCTGCACTCTGCACGATCAGTATGCCCAGAGGATTAGCCCGGATAAGCCCCTGCAGCACATCAATATCGTGCTCCTGGAAATGACGAGGAATGTACATTGGCAGCCCTTTATTGGCGGTAATTTTACCCAGCTTATGGCCGAAGTGGTTTATGATAAAGAACCACATTCCCGCAATATGACCGAGCCACAATGCATGTCACGTAAAGCCCGAGCCGTAGATATTCCCGCCATCGGCGAACTTGACCGCCGCAGCGGACAGCTAAGCTTGCAGCTGGCCAAAGCGCTGAAAAATGCCATCCATAAAGGCGAGCTGAAAAGCGGCGACCTGTTGCCCTCCACGCGCGTGCTGGCTGGCGCACTGAATGTGGCGCGCGGCACCGTGCTGGAAGCGTTCGAACAGCTGGTTGCGGAAGGTTTTCTGGAATCCAGACACGGCTCCGGCACCAGAGTGGCCTACGCGCCGGAAAGCCCGCAGCCGGTTCAGCCAACACGTCCTGGAGCAACAATTCCGCTTTCTGCCCAGGCGCAGGCATTTGCCAAAGTCGGCGAGCAGCTAAAAACGCTGGCCCCAAAGCCGTTTGCCGTTTCCGTGCCTGTAGGCGACACCGCCCCGGACGACGTGTGGCGCAGGCTCGGCAACCGTATTCGCGCCCGCGGAGCCGGGGCACCTTCGGGCTATGCCGACCCGCAAGGCGCGCTGGTCCTGCGTGAAGCTATCTGTGAATACGTCAGAAAGTCGCGCTCGGTGCGCTGCACGCCGGAGCAGGTCATCATCACCTCCGGCAACCAGCACGGCCTGTACCTGACGCTGCAAATCCTGCTGGAGGCGGGGGATTCAGTGTGGATGGAGGAGCCCGGCTACCCTGGCGCCACGTCGCTGTTTGAGACGATGTTCCGCGACCGCAAGATGGTAAGAGTCGCCGTTGACGACGAGGGGCTGGACGTTGAGTCAGGCAAAAAGCTGGCTCCTGACGCCCGCGCCGCGTTCGTTACGCCCTCGCATCAATACCCGCTAGGCATGCCGCTCAGCATGTCGCGCCGCGCCGCTTTACTGGAGTGGGCGCAGGCAAATCAGGCCTGGATAATTGAGGACGACTACGACAGCGAGATGCGCTACGCGGGCCATCCGTTCCCGGCTCTGCAGGGGCTGGGACCGGAGAACGTTATCTACCTCGGCACCTTCAGTAAAATCCTCTTCCCGTCTTTGCGCCTCGGCTATGCCGTGGTGCCTGAGCAGCTGGTTTCGGCCTTTTGCGGAGCACGCATCCTGATGGACAGGCAGCCGCCGGGGGCTGACCAGCACGTGCTGGCGAGCTTTATTTCCGAGGGACACCTCGACCGCCACCTGCGAAAAATGCGCGGCGTTTACGCCGAAAAACGTCGGGTACTGATGGCGGCTGTAGAACAATACATTTCCCCGGACGTGGCCTGGCTTCAGCCCTGTGACCAGGGCATGCACATGGTGCTTTGGCTGCGCCAAGGCCTGGACGATCACCAGGTTGTGGAGCGGGCGATGCAGGCCGGAATTGCCGTCCGTGCGGTGTCGCATATGTTTACGCCAGGCAGGCAGAAAGCCGGTATTTTGCTCGGGCTCGGCGGCTACAGTGACGAAGAGATCGTTCGTGCCGTGCAGCGCCTGAATGAAGTGCTATGCTCTAGTGCATCCCTGATTACGCCATAAAACTGGCAGGAGACTGATTATGCTTACGTTTTTAGAAAAAGATGAACCTGAAGAAAGCGCTACCCCCGCCAATGCATCAGGGCTAATGCAGCAAAAAATGCTGGATTCACGCTCGATCATTATCTCCGGTGAGATAACTCAGGCGATCACCAAAGAGGTGGTGTCCCAACTGTTGCTGCTGCAAAGCATCAACGACAAGCCGATTAAGCTGTATCTCAACAGCCAGGGCGGCCACGTTGAGGCGGCGGACACCATTCATGACGTGATCAAATTCATCAAGCCGGAAGTCCATATCATCGGCACCGGCTGGGTTGCCAGCGCCGGGATCACCATCTTCCTGGCCGCGGACAAAAAGCACCGCTATTCGCTGCCAAACACCCGCTTTATGATTCACCAGCCGCTGGGCGGCGTGCGCGGCCAGGCCACGGACATTGAGATTGAAGCCAGAGAGATTATTCGCATGCACGAACGCGTGAACAAGATGATCTCAGAAGCCACCGGCCAGCCGCTGGAAAAGGTGAAGCAGGACACCGACCGCAATTACTGGATGTCGCCGAAAGAAGCTATCGATTACGGCATTGTCGGGAAAATCATTACCCGCTTCTCGGAGCTGAATATCGACTAGCAGCCGGATAAAATGAACAAGAATCACCAGGCCACCCACGCTTAATTAAAAAATTTTCTGCCTGATTTTCCGTTTCGCGTGACCTCTCTGAAGCAGTACTTCTCGTTACTCACCTTCAGGGATACATCATGACGATAAAAAATAACGGAAAGGCTACGGCCATTTCCGACGCGAGCCAACCTGCACAGCTCCCTCGCGCCCCGCTTGCGTCTGGCATTGCTTTATCCGGCCTGCTGGCGCTGGCAACCGGTTTACCCACGTTTTCCTGGGCGACAGAAGCCTCCTCAGCCGCCAGTCAGGCGTTTTCCGTGCCTGCCGGGCCTTTGAGCAGCGCCCTGCAAACGCTGGCAAGCGATGCCAACGTGATGCTCGTTTTCACCCCAGACCAGGCTGCGAATAAAACCACTTCGGGCCTCAAGGGGCGCTACTCGGTACAGAGTGCGTTTGACCATCTGCTGTCAGGCAGCGGCCTGAAAGCCGTTCGCGAGGGAAACAGCTATCGACTCGTCTCCACGGGAGCCGCCGCCGGTGAAGCCGCGCCGATTAGTGTGCCGGAGCTTTCCGTGGTCAGCGGCCTGGACGACAGCGTGGTGGCCGGGCGCTCAACGCTGAAGAAAGAGAATATCGAGCGGATCCAGGCGGATAACGTCGCCGAACTGCTGGATAAACTGCCGGGCGTCTCTTCTGCCGGTTCACCGCGTCCGGGCGGGCAGAGCCTGAACATCTGGGGCATGGGCGGCATGGAAGACATCAAAGTGACGCTGGACGGCGCGCCCAAAGGGTTTGAGAAGTACCGCCAGGGTTCGGTGTTTATCGAGCCGGAGCTTATCAAGCAGATCGACGTCGATAAGGGCCCGTTTAACCTCGCCAACGGCAACGGCGGCTTCGGCGGCAGCATTAAAATCGTCACCAAAGACGCGGCCGACCTGCTACAGCCCGGTGAAAACTTTGGCGGCATGCTGAAGTACGGCTTCCACACCAACGATAACCAGAATATCTACAGCGGGGCGCTGTACGGCAAAACGCCGGAAGGCTTTGCCGACGGTATGCTCTACGCCAGCAAACGCGACGGCGGCAACATTACCCGCCCGGACGGCACCCATTTCGACTATTCCGCCAACCGGCAGGGCACCTGGCTGGCAAAAACCAACCTCTATCTGACCGACTCGCAGACGCTGACGCTCTCGGCCATGCATTCGGAATCCACAGGCTGGCAGCCTTTTGCCGCCAAGCGGGACGACATCGCCGCCCCCAGTCAGGCCGATATCAACAAATACGGGTTCGACGAAGCCTGGCGCAGGAAGCTGGTGTACCGCAACCAGACCGATGAAAACTACTCCGTGAAGTGGAATCTGGCCCCGGCGGAAAACCCGTGGATAGATCTGACGCTGAGCTATGCCTGGTCCAAAACCAAACAGCACGACACTCGCCCTGACTCCGCAGGCACTTCCAGCTTCCTCGGCACGCTCGGCAATGAGAGCTGGGTGGACTACAAAGACAACCTGGTGGAGGTCAGTAACAAGAGCCGTTTCAGCACCGGGCCGGTGGATCACCTGCTGGAAATCGGCGCGAGCTGGCATAAAAATCAACGCGACGCGCTGATGTTCTACCCTGGTTACAAGAAGAACGCGGCCTACAACTATGGCTACTTCCAGCCGTATTACATGCCTGCCGGGGAGCAGCAAACGCGCGGCCTGTATATCCAGGACAGCATGACGCTCGGCAGCGTCACCGTTACGCCAGGCGTGCGCTACGACAGCGTGACGAATACCGGCGAGCCAAATATCGCCTCAATGTACAACAGCAGCGATCCGAAAGTCGGCCACGATTACAGCAGCAAAAGCTATCACGGCTTTACGCCTGCGCTTGGGCTGGTCTGGAAGGCCACGCCGAATATGTCGCTGTTTGCCGACGTCACTCGTACATGGCGTGCGCCGACGATCGACGAGCAGTACACCGTACAGTACGCGCTGTCTAACGTCTCCGGCACCAGCCGCGACCTGAAGGTTGAAACCATCCACAGCGTTCGCGGTGGGATGATCCTCAACTTCAACGACCTGCTGGCAGACGACGACAGCGTGCAAATCCGCACCACGCTGTTCCGCAACCGTGGCAAAGACGAAATTTTCTATCGCCGCGGCGTACTGTGCGGGGCGCAGTCGGTGAAAAGTGGCGCGAACTGCGGCTCTCCGCTGTCGAACTACCGTAACCTGCCGGGATACACCATCCAGGGACTGGAAATTGAGTCGTTTTACGACAGCCACCGCATGTTTGGCAGCCTCTCGTTCTCCACCATTCGTGGCCAGCGTGATGCTTCACCGCGCGACCCTTGGGGTAATAAAACCTGGATCGCAGAAATTCCGCCCGTCACCGCACACACCACGCTGGGCGTAAAAGCCCCGGAATGGAACATGACGTTCGGCTGGACGATGGATATGGCGCGCAAGCAGGACCGTTCGCCGCAGGACGGTGACCCGTTAGCGGGCATCTGGGCACTACCAAAAACCAAAGGCTATGCCCTGCAGGGGCTGTTTGCCACCTGGCAGCCGGAACAGGTTAAAGGCATGGAGGCGCGCGTTGCCGTCGATAACCTGTTCAACACCGACTACTACCCGTATCTGGGCGAGTCCGTCTCCGGCATCGGGCGCAACATCAAGCTGAGTATTTCTCAGAAATTCTAATGTGTTACCCGCAGCGCCAGCCCTGGCGCTGAAACTGATGACACACCTAATGCGGATAAAAATGCTGCAATGTGTCACCAGAAAAATAAACAGGAAAATCAATGCATTGATTTTCGGCTGATAACCACAAAGAGGGAAAAACCACGTTTTTTCCCTCTTTGTCAGAAACCTAAGTGCCAGCCCAGGCGCTGCGTTCTCATTGCTCGCAAAAGTACATTAATACTCCGCAATCTCTTGACATAAAAATAGAGAAATGAAAATAATAATGATTATCATTTAATATTTATCACGCCCTGATACCGATCGATGGTGAGTCACGTCATGTCCCGTTCCCAACAGGTTGCACAGCAGCTTTACTGCGATCATCAGCGCTGGCTTTACCACTGGCTGCGCAATAAGGTCGGCTGCCCGGAACAGGCGCAGGATCTTACTCAGGATACCTTTATTAATATCCTGGTCAGCCCCGATCTGGTTTCCATTCGCCAGCCGCGCCCTTTCCTCGCCACGGTTGCCCGGCGGCTGATAGCCAACCATTATCGCCGCAAGAAAATCGAAGAGGCCTGGCTGGACGCGCTGGCCTCCCAGCCGGAACAGGAACACCCTTCCCCCGAAGCCAGGCTGCTGATTCTGGAAGTGCTGGAACAGATTGATGCGGCGCTGGACGGCCTGCCTTCTCAGGTCAGAGAAGCCTTCCTGCTGGCACACCTGCAGGGCATGCGCTATTGCGACATTGCCGAACGCCTGCGCGTTTCCAGCAGCTCCGTTAAGCAATATCTTCAGCGCGCTAACCTGCACTGCTTCTTTGCCCTAAGCTGATGATCCCCGAACGTTTAGTCGACCGAAACGGGCAGGAACTCAACCGCAATAGCGCTTACGCTGCGGCGTCATGGCTTACGCTGATGATGTCTGACGAGGTGAGCGAGCAGGACAAAAAGAACTGGCAAAACTGGCTGGCGGAGAGCGCCGATAACCAGCGTGCGTGGCGGCACATTGAAGCGGTATGCGCCGGCTTCAGGCAGGTTGACGGCAAGCTGGCGCAGAAAAGCCTCTCCTCGTTAAAAAACAGCGGCAGGCGTCGCGCCTTAAAAGGGCTAGGCGCTTTACTGCTGGTCGGAGGCTCGCTTGAGTGGGGCAGGCAGCAGCAGGGCTGGGAAACGTTCACGGCCGATTACCGCACCGCAACGGGCGAACAGCGACAGGTTGAACTCAGCGAAGGTAGCCAGTTGCTGCTGGACACCCAAACCGCGCTAAACGTAAATTTTACCGGGCAGCAGCGTCAGATTGAGCTGCTCAGCGGCGACCTGCTGATTACCACCGGGCAGCGTGAAAAGCTGTCGGCCTGGCCCCGGCCTTTTAGCGTGACGACACCTCACGGTAAAGTGCTGGCTCTCGGCACTCAATTCCGCGTAAAGCTGGAGCCGGAACGTACTCGTATTGCCGTTTACCACGGAGCCGTGCGTCTTTATCCGCGTAGCTCGGGGCTGGCCGGGCTGCAGCTCGGCGCGGGCCAGGGAGCATGGCTGACGCAAGAACAGTCCGGGGGCCTGCACGGCGGTGAAAAAGAGCCCGGCTGGGTTCACGGTAAACTGCTGGCCGACAATATGCCGCTCGGGGATTTCCTGCGGGAAGTAAACCGCTATCGCCCGGGCGTTTTACGCTGCGACGAGGACATAGCTTCCCTGCGGCTGTCGGGCGTTTTTCCGCTAAAGGATACCGATGAGATTCTGGCCGCCTTACCGCGCGTCTTACCCATCAGGATAAATACGCTGTCGCGCTACTGGGTCAGCCTTTCACGGCAGTGAATAATGCTTCGCTGATGGTGTATCCATGCTGATTGTCTCGTTATTCATTCGAGGCTGCCCGTTTACGCAGTTCGCGTGTCCTCTCTCTTATCTCTCCTGAAACGATAACCAGCCGCCCGGCTGCGGAGTAATTTGGTCATGCCTTCAACCCTGCCGATAAGACAACCTCTTCCTGCCTGGCCCGACAGCCTGCCCGCCTCACGCCGGGGTACAGGGCTACTGCTGGCGCTTTTGCTGCACGCTGGCGTGTTCCTTTGGCTCGCTTATCGGCCCACGCAGGAACAGCCGGCCACCGCGCCACCGCCTATTGCACTGATGATTTTACCCTCTACCGACCCGGCATCCACGGCCACGCCGGAGAAGCAGCCCGATAAGATCAAACAGATACGGTCGGCAGCGCCTCAGGAGAAAGCAGAGCCAAAAGAAGAGGTGAAAAGCGTGGAAGCCCCGAACCCGGAAATCGTGGTCGCCAAAAAAGTGCGCCACAGTGCCAAAACCAGACCTCAGCCGGTTAAGCCACACGATGCCGAAGTACCGCCGGCACCCACGCCACCTGCGCCCGAAACCCACGCGCCCGCCAGCCATCCTCAGCAAAGCGCCGGTACCGCAGGGAGCAGCACCGTCAGCGCACCCAGCCCCGGCGAAGTGAACTGGGTCAGCCTGCTGCGCCAGCGCCTGGACCGCTTCAAACGTTACCCGGCTCAGGCCTTACGCCAACAGGCGCAGGGCGTGGTTTACCTGAGCCTGACGCTCGACAGGCATGGCCAGGTCCTCAGCGTGGCGCTGGAAAAAAGCAGCGGCACGCCAACGCTGGATCGAGAAGCACTTGCCCTGCCGGCTCGCGCGACGCCTCTGCCCGCCCCCACCGAAGACATCGCCCCAGGACAGGCACAAATTATGCTCACGCTGCCGATCCGCTTCGATCTTCGCCCCTAAGATCTTCCGCCCAATGCTCGGTCTTGCCACATTGGGCACATAACTCTCCATTCGATCGTTAAAGATCACAAAATTGCAGCACGAGACCGTCTTCACATTGCACAACCGAGCATTAGATCTTATGTTAATCGAGCAACATCGAGCATAAGATAACGAATGAGGATTCAGCAGTGAGAAATAACCATGTTGGGCAGATAGTGATGAACGAATCGACGATTGCCGATGGCGTAACGAAGGTCGCCAGAGAGCTTAATAGTCGCTATCACGAGGCGGTTGTGATTACGGTCGTTCCCGGCGGGATCCTGTTTACCGCCGACCTGGTCAGGCAGCTAACTTTCGATATATCAATGGACTACATTTCCTGCCCGCACACGCCGGGCGACAGAAATAACGGCTCTACCATCGTTTACCACGACAATATTGGCATCAAGGGGAAAGACGTGATTTTGGTGGATGATGCCATCGAGTCCGGCGGCACCATGAAGCGCCTGGTCGAACATTTAATCGAGAACTACGCCCCGAAATCCCTCGCCATTGCCACTTTGTTTGTGAAGCCGGGCCGCGTAGAGATCCCCGTGGAGCAATTTCATGCCTACATCATGGACAACGATGACCTGCTCATCGGCTACGGCATGCCGTGGGAAAATAAGTACCGCAATCTGCCCTTCGTCTCAAAACTAAAAATATAAACGCCTACAGAACGCTTACCGATGGGATAACAACATGATAAAGCTGATCATTACCGACCTGGACGGCACTTTCCTCAATAGCCACGGCGACTATGACCGTGAATTATTTGCCCAAACGCACCGCTTAATGGCGCAAAAAGGCGTCCATTTCGCCGCCTGCACCGGCAAGCAGTGCCAGCGGGTGGAAGAGCTGTTCGCCGATTACCGTCAGGATTTATGGATAATCGGCGACAGCGCCACGCGCATCAAAAGGAACGGGGAGTACATCTACGAGTCGCTTATCAATAATGCGCTGGGATTACGCATCATCGACACGCTGGAGGCCGCCAGCGACAACCACGTGATTATTGCCTGCGGCAGCGAGAGCGCGTTTATTCGCAAAAACGTGCCGCAGCGCCTTAAAGACAAAATGCGCCAGTCCTACGCCAGCCTGGCGCAGGTGGACTCTTTCGCCGAACTCGCTTGTGATTTCGTGAAGATAAGCGTCTATGACGAAGCCGGAAGCTGCCCGCAGACTCGCCCGGTGCTCGCGCCTTTTGAGCAGGATGTTTATATCGTGGTGTCCGAAGCGGCGTGGATTGATATTGCCGATTATGGCGTTCACAAAGGGACGACGGTGCAAAAGCTCCAGCAGTTACTGAACGTCAGCCCGGCGGAAACCCTGGCGTTTGGCGATGGCTATAACGACCTCGAGCTGCTGGCTCAGGCGGAATACAGCTTCGCGATGCGCAATGCGTTTGAGGAGACGAAGGCCGCGGCGCGCTTTATCACCGGCAGCAATGACGAGAGCGCGGTCCAGCACACGATAAAAAGCCTGCTGGCGCTGCAAAACTGAATGTGAATAAGGGCGGCAGACGCGCCGCCCGTTTTGCTAGTCGGCGACTTCAATATGCAGGTTAACGCCGCTGAAATCGGTAATTTTGGTTTCGGAGCTAACCACCGCCACGTCGATGTCTTCGCAAGGTGCCACCTTATAGCGAGCCACCTGAGACATCTTATTGGCCGTGACGGCGGCGATCACCTCGTTGCTCTGGCTCAACACTTCTCGCTTAAAGCAGGCATCTTCGTAATAAACCG
The DNA here is from genome assembly GCF_013386425.1 of Cedecea sp. P7760. Classification (NCBI taxonomy): domain Bacteria; kingdom Pseudomonadati; phylum Pseudomonadota; class Gammaproteobacteria; order Enterobacterales; family Enterobacteriaceae; genus Cedecea; species Cedecea sp. P7760. Next base: position 32,556 of record NZ_JACARU010000046.1, read on the forward strand.
CGCTCAGGCCAGCCTGCGGATCCAGCCCACACACGCCGATAAAGGTCTGATCGAAAACCATGCCGCGCAGCTGGTTTACCGTGTCGGAGCCCAGCGTGCTGCCGGTCAGCGGGTTAACTTTACCGCCTAACAAAATCAGCTCGCCACGGGTGCGCCCACTTAGCGCGGCGGCAATCTGCGGAGAGTTGGTGACGATGGTGAGATCCAGCTCTTCGGGAATAAACTCCACCATCGCCAGATAGGTTGAACCGGCGTCGAGAAACACGCAGGTATTGGCTTTGATCATCCCGGCGCACTTCCGCGCCACCTGGGACTTCTCAACCACATCCTGCGACACGCGGGTTTCAAAGCTGGCAGACTGCTGGAACTGGCTGATGGCGCCGCCATAAACCTTTTTACACAGGCCACGGCGCGCCAGCTCCTGCAGATCCCGGCGGATAGTGTGCTCAGACACGCCCAGCTTCCGCGCCACGTCAGCCCCAATCACCCTGCCCGTTTCGGTCAGGATCTGGTGGATCATCGCCTGGCGCTGTTCAGGCAATGCGTCATAATCTGTCACGTTTAGCCCTCAAATAGCTGCAATTGTGCATAACATATCACAATCTAGCATCGCAGCCGCAAGGCGAAGCATCAGGCTTCAACCAGCGCCTGTGCACAGGCCCAGGCGGAGCTCCAGGCCCACTGGAAGTTATAGCCGCCCAGCCAGCCGCTGACGTCCATCACTTCGCCGATAAAGTAGAGGCCCGGCGCTTTTTTGGCTTCCATGGTACGCGAGGAAAGTTCGTTGGTGTCCACGCCGCCGAGGGTAACTTCTGCCGTGCGGTAACCTTCAGTGCCGTTCGGCTGAACTCGCCAGGCTTGCAGCGTTTCCACCAGCTCGCTTTGCTGGCGAACGTTGAGCTGCTTAAGCGTTACGTCCGGGATTTGCTCCAGCTGCTGCAGGCATTCCACCAGACGCTTGGGCAGCACCATCGCCAGAGTGTTTTTCAGGCTCTGATTCGGGTGCGCGTTACGCTGCTCGTTAATAAAGCCGTCCAGGTCGGTGTCCGGCAGCAGGTTCACGCTGACGTATTCGCCCGGTTGCCAGTAGCTTGAGAGCTGCAACACGGCTGGGCCGGAAAGGCCCCGGTGGGTAAACAGCAGGCTTTCCCGGAAGCTGACGCCGTTTTCAGCAGTGATGACGGAAGGCACCGAGACGCCGGACAGCACCTGCAGCTGTTCGAGCAAAGGTTTATGCAGGGTAAACGGCACCAGGCCCGCGCGAGTCGGCAGCACCTTCAGGCCAAACTGCTCCGCCACTTTATACCCGAACGGCGTCGCGCCCAGTCCCGGCATCGACAGGCCGCCGCTGGCGATAACAAGCTTAGCGGCCTGCACGCTGCCGCCGTTGAGCTGTAACGTATAACCCTGTTCGTCACGCTCAATGCTTATGACTTCGCTACGCAGGCGCAGGGTCACCTTCCCTTTTTCGCATTCTGCCACCAGCATATCGACAACCTGCTGGGCGGAATCATCGCAAAACAGCTGCCCGAGGGTTTTCTCATGCCAGGCAATGCCGTGCTTGCCCACCATGTCGATAAAGTCCCACTGGGTATAACGTGCCAGCGCAGATTTGCAGAAATGCGGGTTTTGGCTCAGATAGGCCGCAGGTTCGACATAAAGGTTGGTAAAGTTGCAGCGTCCGCCGCCGGACATCAGGATTTTACGGCCCGGTTTTTTCCCATTATCAATCAGCAATACGCGGCTGCCCGCCTGCCCGGCCATCGCCGCACAAAACATTCCTGCTGCACCCGCACCTATAATAATGGCATCAAACTTTTCCACGACCGACTCCCGACTATGCTTAAGGCAACGGATTGTAAAGACCTGCGGCTGGTCGCACCAGCTTTAAGGTTAAGAACAAATGCAGGTAGTTGATAAACAAAATGTAAATCATTCCACCAGCAGGCCAGATGGCGACTAAAATCAAAAAAAGTCCAGATTTCACTTTGCCGCGGTGGAGGTTGTCTTACATAATGCGCCGCGTTCATGTCCTCAAAATGGCGTAACGTCTATGCTACATTTGTTTGCCGGCCTGGATCTTCACACCGGGCTTTTACTATTGCTTGCTCTGGCATTTGTGCTGTTCTACGAAGCTATTAATGGTTTCCACGATACGGCTAACGCAGTAGCAACGGTAATTTACACCCGCGCTATGCGATCGCAACTTGCGGTGGCAATGGCTGCGTTGTTTAACTTCTTCGGCGTTCTGCTCGGTGGGCTGAGCGTAGCCTATGCCATTGTGCATATGCTACCTACAGATCTGCTGTTAAACGTAGGGTCTTCTCATGGTCTCGCCATGGTGTTCTCTATGTTACTGGCCGCTATTATCTGGAACCTCGGCACCTGGTATTTTGGTCTGCCGGCCTCCAGCTCCCATACGCTTATCGGTGCCATCATCGGTATCGGTTTGACCAACGCGCTGCTGACCGGAACCTCGGTTGTCGACGCGCTGAATATCCCGAAAGTTGTTGGGATCTTCGCTTCATTAATTCTGTCCCCGATTGTCGGGCTGGTGATTGCCGGTGGGTTGATTTTCCTGCTGCGCCGTTACTGGAGCAACACCAAGAAAAAGCAGCGTATTCACCTGACGCCTGCGGAACGTGAAAAGCAAGACGGCAAGAAAAAGCCGCCTTTCTGGACGCGTATCGCGCTGATCCTGTCCGCTATCGGCGTGAGTTTCTCTCACGGCGCTAACGACGGTCAGAAAGGCATTGGCCTGATTATGCTGGTGCTGATTGGCGTTGCCCCGGCGGGCTTCGTGGTTAACATGAACGCCTCCGGCTACGAAATCACCCGTACCCGCGATGCGGTGAACAATGTTGAGACTTTCTTCCAGCAACGTCCTGAGCTGCTGAAGAAAGCCACCGGCTCGGAACAGCTGATCCCTTCCCCGGAAGCGGGCGCAACTGAACCGGCTCAGTTCCACTGCCATCCGGCCAACGCGATCACCGCGCTGGACCGCGCGAAGCTGATGCTGACCGACATCGAAAGCTACGACAAGCTCAGCATTGAGCAGCGTAGCCAGCTGCGTCGCATCATGCTGTGCATCTCCGACACGACCGATAAAGTGGCGAAGCTGCCGGAAGTGAGCGCGGACGATCAGCGTCTGCTGAAGAAACTGAAAGGCGACATGCTCAGCACCATCGAGTACGCGCCGGTCTGGATTATTCTGGCTGTGGCGCTGGCGCTGGGTATCGGGACGATGATCGGCTGGCGTCGTGTGGCGACCACCATCGGTGAGAAGATCGGTAAGAAAGGCATGACCTATGCGCAAGGGATGTCCGCGCAGATGACGGCCGCCGTTTCTATCGGTCTGGCAAGCTATACCGGGATGCCGGTTTCCACCACTCACGTGCTCTCTTCCTCCGTGGCGGGGACGATGATCGTGGACGGCGGCGGCCTGCAGCGTAAGACGGTAACCAATATCCTGATGGCCTGGATATTCACCTTACCGGCTTCGATTCTGCTCTCCGGCGGGCTGTACTGGATTGCGCTGCGCTTCGTGTAAGCGGCAGCCAAAAGAAAAAGCGGGTCAGGAAACTGGCCCGCTTTTTTTATGCTTGTCCATAACTCTGCCCTGATACTCTAGTGCCAGATAATCAATCCAATCAGGCTAATCACCACCAGCCCGCACAGCGAACTCGTCAGAATAAACTGGCGGCGCAGGCGCTCGCAGCGGCGAATAAACTCCTCATCGTGATGATCCCAATAACGCTGGGCGTAGATATAACGCACCAGCCGTACCTGCTTGCTGGGTTGACCATGCGAGGTGAAAAAGCCTCCGCCGTCGACATACTGATACAGCAGCGGATCGCACCCGCGCAGCACCACCAGTAACGCGCGCAGTGAAGAGTAATAGCGCGCCATATTCACCACACAAACTACACAAAGCGCCCAGAACAGCGCGACGGTGCTGATCATGTACCCCTCCCGGCGAAGCCCTCGAAGCGTTTGCTCCGGGACAACCGCTCTCCCCGAAAACCCTGTCAGACAATCCTGCAGCGAATAACCGATACAGGTCACAGCATTCTTCCCGTCCGGCTCATTTAATAGTGTAGGAGATCCCTTAATTTTTTTACCACCGCGTTAATCTTTATCAAAGTGGCCTGATTCATTTTTCGCTTGAATGAGTTTGAGGGATAGCGCATTGTCGGGCTGAATAGCTCGTTATAAGATAGAAATACCATCTACAATTTAAGTCTTTAGATCGGGTGACCGTAGCTCATGCCGCTGCGGTTTAAAAGATGACGGCGAGAGTCATCGATAACTTATGGAAGGAGTAACATTATGGCTTATAAACACATTCTGATCGCAGTCGACCTCTCCCCTGAGAGCAAAGTCCTGGTAGAAAAAGCCGTCTCCATGGCTCGTCCTTATAACGCGAAAGTTTCCCTGATTCATGTCGATGTGAATTACTCCGATCTGTATACCGGGCTGATTGACGTCAATCTGGGCGATATGCAGAAACGCATTTCCGAAGAGACTCACCACGCGCTCACCGAACTGTCCACCGGCGCGGGCTACCCAATCACCGAAACCCTGAGCGGCAGCGGCGATCTGGGCCAGGTGCTGGTCGATGCCATTAAGAAATATGATATGGATTTGGTGGTTTGCGGTCACCACCAGGACTTCTGGAGCAAGCTGATGTCCTCGGCGCGCCAGCTGATCAATACCGTGCATGTGGATATGCTGATTGTTCCGCTGCGTGATGAAGAAGACGAGTAAGATTTTCCCCTCACCCTAACCCTCTCCCCACAGGGGAGAGGGGACTGAACAGAGAGCGATTCCCACCTCTCCCTTCCGTGTCTCTTATACAAATTTCTCTTTCAAAACCTTCCCGGAGAGACCTTTAGTCCAGTCGTTATTCCGTTCACCCGTAGATCTGTTTTCCCTGCTCGTTCAGAGCACGGTGAACGTGCCAGGGAGAAAGGGCGTGGCTGCGGGTCTTGAAGCGACTGTGACGTTCTGTGTAGCTGCGGATTTGAAGCGAGG
>NZ_JACARU010000046.1:37643-84785 GCF_013386425.1 Cedecea sp. P7760
ATTCTCCCGAGACGTTCACCGGTGCGGGGGCTGCATATAAAACATGGCTGAAAGTGAACGGAAATTTAACCAGCCCTGCATAACCGAGGATATTTGTGACCAGCCCCCCGGAGAGAGGGACTGTAGCAGCACGATTACTCCGGCGTCCCGGCGTAAATATCAAACCGATGCCCTTTGGTCACCACCGCATTTTGCGTGGCGACTTCGGCCAACGGCGGAGCATAGTCCGGACGCTTCACCACCACCCTTTTCTTCGCCAGCGCTCTGGCCGGAGCCAGCAGCCCGTCCGCATCTTCATCCGGCCCCACCAGGGACTGGAAAACACGCATCTCTTTCTTCACCAGCGCGCTCTTTTGCTTATGCGGGAACATCGGGTCGAGGTAAACCACATCCGGACGCGGCGTGATATCGCTGAGCGCCGTCAGGCTCGAGGCGTGGATCAGCTGTAATCGCTCCTGCAGCCAGCCGCCGATTTCCGGGTCCTGATAGCCACGACGCAGGCCGTCATCAAGCAGCGCGGCAACAACCGGGTTGCGTTCCAGCATCCGCACGCGGCAGCCTACAGAGGCCAACACAAAAGCATCGCGCCCCAGCCCGGCTGTCGCATCTACAACGTCCGGCAGATAGCTGCCCTTCACGCCAACGGCCTTTGCCACCGCTTCGCCACGGCCGCCGCCAAACTTACGGCGATGCGCCATCGCGCCGGAGGCAAAATCAACGAAGATGCCGCCAAGCTTTGGTTCATCGCGCTTGCGCAGTTCAAGATGCTCAGGCGTGAGTACCAGCGCCATCAGGGCATCTTCATCATGCTCAAGCTGCCAGCGCTCGCTCAAAACAGATAAGGCGCCGGAGTCGGCGCCTGCTTCAGTCAGTAAACAGATTTTCACGTGGTGGATTAGCCCTGAATACCGTAGTGATCCAGCATCGCGTCCAGCTGCGGCTCGCGCCCGCGGAAGCGTTTGAACAGCTCCATCGGCTCTTCCGAACCGCCACGGGTCAGGATGTTGTCGAGGAACGACTGGCCGGTTTCACGGTTGAAAATACCTTCTTCTTCGAAGCGAGAGTAAGCGTCCGCCGCCAGCACGTCGGCCCACAGGTAGCTGTAATAGCCCGCCGCGTAGCCACCCGCGAAGATGTGGCTGAAGGCGTGCGGGAAGCGGCCCCAGCTCGGCCCCGGTACCACGGCAACCTGTTTCTTAATCTCGGCCAGCGTCTGCAGCACTTTCGCGCCCTGCTCCGGGTTGAATTCCGCATGCAGGCGGAAGTCGAACAGGCCGAACTCCAGCTGGCGCAGAATAAACAGCGCAGCCTGGTAGTTCTTCGCCGCCAGCATTTTTTCCAGCAGTTCCACAGGCAGAGATTCTCCCGTTTCATAGTGGCCGGAGATAAACGCCAGCGCTTCCGGCTCCCAGCACCAGTTTTCCATAAACTGGCTCGGCAGCTCGACCGCATCCCACGGCACGCCGTTGATGCCGGACACGCCCGCGGTTTCGATTTTGGTCAGCATATGGTGCAGGCCGTGGCCGAACTCATGGAACAGGGTGATCACTTCATCGTGAGTAAACAGCGCAGGTTTGCCGTTCACCGGGCGGTTGAAGTTACAGGTCAGGTAGGCCACCGGCTTTTGCAGCGAGCCGTCGGCACGGCGCATTTTGCCCACGCAGTCATCCATCCACGCCCCGCCACGTTTGTGCTCGCGAGCATAAAGATCGAGATAGAAGCTGCCGCGCAGTTCGCCCTGGTCGTCATACAGCTCGAAGAAGCGCACATCCGGGTGCCAGACGTCGATATCTTTACGCTCTTTGGCGGTAATGCCGTAGATGCGCTTCACAACCTCGAACAGGCCGTTTACCGCGCGCTCTTCCGGGAAGTACGGGCGCAGCTGCTCGTCGCTGATGCTGTAAAGGTGCTGTTTCTGTTTTTCGCTATACCAGGTGATGTCCCACGGCTCCAGCTCTTCCACGCCATAATGCTCTTTCGCATAGGCGCGCAGCTGAGCCAGCTCGGCTTCACCCTGTGGACGAGCGCGTTTTGCCAGGTCAGACAGGAACTCCAGCACCTGCTGCGGGTTTTCCGCCATTTTGGTGGCGAGGGATTTCTCCGCGTAGTTGCCAAAGCCCAACAGCTGAGCCAGTTCGTGGCGCAGCGCCAGAATCTCTTCCATCACCGGGGTGTTGTCCCACTTTCCGGCGTTCGGCCCCTGGTCAGAAGCACGCGTTGAATAGGCGCGATACATCTCTTCGCGCAGGGCGCGGTTGTCACAGTAGGTCAGCACCGGCAGATAGCTTGGAATATCCAGCGTCAGTAGCCAGCCGTCCTGCTCTTTGGCTTCTGCCTGAGCGCGGGCCGCAGCCAATGCGCTTTCCGGCATGCCTGCCAGCTCGGCTTCATCGGTAATCAGCTTGCTCCAGCCCATGGTGGCATCGAGCACGTTGTTGCTGTAGGTAGACCCCAGCTCGGACAGGCGAGCGGAGATCTCCCCGTAACGCTGCTGTTTGTCTTTTGGCAGGCCGATACCGGACAGCTCGAAGTCGCGCAGGGCGTTGTCCACCGCTTTCTTCTCGGCGACGCTCAGGCTGGCGTAGTTCGCGCCGTCACGCAGGTCGCGGTAAGCGTTGTACAGCCCTTCGTGCTGGCCAACCCAGGTGCTGTATTCGGACAGCAACGGCAATGTCTGCTCATAGGCTTCGCGCAGTTCCGGGCTGTTCTGCACCGAGTTCAGATGGCTGACCGGGGAGAACAGGCGGCCCAGACGATCGTCCACTTCCGCCAGCGGCTGAACCAGGTTCTGCCAGCTATAAGGCGCGCCCTGGGCGACCACGCTTTCCACCGCCGCACGGCAGTCGTCCAGCGCTTTGGTCACGGCCGGCACAACATGCTCAGGTTTGATGGCGGAAAACGGCGGCAGCTCAAAAGGAGTCAGTAATGGATTGGTCATAAGCGCGTTCCTGATTAAAAGGGAGAGAGAAGCGCTCAAGCGGCGCTTTGTGCATGAGATCTAGCATGGGGTTAAGTGTAGCGAATTTCAATCCCGGACGTTGCGCTTAGCTCGCCAGGAAAGGGGCAGCAGACGCCGCCCCGAAAGGTGAATCAGTGGGATTTCTGCGCCATGGCGTAGGCCGCAGGCAGGTTCAGGCGCTGCCAGAACTGCTGGTCCGCCGTCGTGCCGGACAGCGGGTAGCCCGCAGGTAACGCCGTTTTCACCATCAGATCGCGGCGCTGTGCGGCGGAAAGCTTAGGCAGCGCAGCTTCCAGCAGGACTTCCGCCCCTTGTGGCACCTTCAGAACCTGCTTCTCGCCCTTCTGCTGCGGCAGGTCGTAGGTCATGGTGAAGCGGTAAAGTTCTTTCATCGCTGGCGCACGATACGGATCGTCTTTCGCGGAAGATTTCGCACATTCAGCCAAAGTGGTGCCGCACTCTTTTTCCAGCGCGGTACGCAGCTGATCGCGAGCTTCGTTAAACAACGCGCGGTATTTCGGGTCGTTCAGGTAGTTAGCCACGTTACGCTGCGCCACCATGCGGGAACCCATCACGTCCAGCGGGTAATGCACGCCCAGCACAATGCGCGAGTAACCGTAGCGCGCGCCGCGTTCAACCAGGGCCTCAAAACGCTCCGGCACCATTTCGGCCATCAGCAACGCGTCGGTGTAACCCGTGTTGGTGTGGCCGCTCGGGAAGGAGCCGCCGTCTGCGGTGTACGGCTTGTTATCTTTCACCACCACATCGTCCGGCACGAGATGGATGGTGTTGCCCTGGATCAGGAACGGACGCGGGTTGTTGAAGTGCTTCTTCGCCGCGCTGGTGCTGACTTCAGAGGCTTTAATCAGCGCCGCGGCCTTGCTCAGCTCGCCTTTATCGTAGGCGGCCAGGAAGGCCTTGCCCAGGCGTGGCCCCATCGCGTCGCTCAGGAAATAGAGATAGTTAATGCCCTCTGCATCCGCCAGCGCCTGATGGCGGGAGGCCTGCACGGCGTTCAGGTTGATGCTGGTGACCGTTTCAAGGTTCGGCTTAATCACGGAGTCCGGCAGCTGGCTGAACGCGGAAAGCAGCTCGATGCCCGCTTTCTGGTTGGCTTTGGTCTGGAAGTCATAGCCGCTGGCCTTCAGCCACGCGGTATCCGCCAGCTTTTTGCTCTGTTTGGCTTTATCCAGCTGGTCGCGGGTCAGCTTATCCGCATCGCCTTTCAGGGCAGTGCGGAGCGCCGCCAGGGACTGCGTTTCAAGATCATCAAACGCCTGGCTGCTGTTCGCCGGAGTCACGGTATTGGCTATCGCCGCGGCCTGAGGGAGAGACACATCCTTCGCCAGCGCGGGCATAGCCACGGCCAGCGCTGCTGCCAGCATAGAAATACGGAGTTTCATTATTTTTCCTTTTATTCAAACGATTACCTTGCCTGGCTGCGACGCTATCCTGGGAATTTGACGCTTTTATGACACATTTATGTTTTGAAACGTTTTCGACCTGATTGAAACAGCCCCGCGCCCGGGCGGTAATCCGCCGCAATCTGCGGTAAACTGTGGGAAATTTGTTTTCTTATTTGCGGAACACCATCCCCCATGCTCAGCTATCGCCACAGCTTTCACGCCGGTAACCATGCCGACGTACTGAAACACACCGTTCAAAGCCTGATTATTGAATCGCTCAAAGAGAAGGAGAAACCGTTTCTCTATCTCGACACCCACGCAGGCGCCGGTCGTTACCAGCTAAGCAGCGAGCATGCGGAGCGTACAGGCGAGTATCTGGAAGGTATCGCCCGCATCTGGCAGCAGGACGATTTACCTGCCGAGCTGGAAGCCTACATTGGCGCGGTGAATCACCTGAACCGCAGCGGCAAACTGCGTTATTACCCAGGCTCTCCGCTGATTGCCCGCCACCTGCTGCGCGAGCAGGACAGCCTGCAGCTCACCGAACTGCATCCGTCTGATTTCCCGCTGCTGCGCTCTGAGTTCCAGAAAGACGATCGCGCCCGCGTTGAACGCGCCGACGGCTACCAGCAGCTGAAAGCGAAGCTGCCGCCGGTTTCCCGTCGCGGCCTGATCCTCATCGACCCACCGTATGAGATCAAAACCGACTATCAGGACGTGGTGAAAGGGATTGCTGAAGGCTACAAACGTTTTGCGACAGGCACCTATGCGCTGTGGTACCCGGTGGTGCTGCGCCAGCAAATCAAACGCATGGTCCGTGACCTGGAAGAGACCGGCATCCGCCGCATCCTGCAGATCGAGCTGGCGGTTCGTCCGGACAGCGACCAGCGCGGCATGACGGCGTCCGGCATGATTGTGATCAACCCGCCGTGGAAGCTGGAACAGCAGATGACCAACGTGCTGCCGTGGCTGCATAAAAAGCTGGTGCCAACGGGCACCGGCTCGACCACGTTGAGCTGGATTGTGCCTGAATAACGGCGGTTCCTTTTACAACAATCGGTAGAACCTTTACCCCGGCGCGCTACAATCGCGCCTTATTTTCGACTCAAAAGGGAAACATCATGACCAGACATTATGACTACCTCGCCATTGGCGGCGGCAGCGGCGGTATCGCCTCGATCAACCGTGCGGCAATGTATGGGCAGAAATGCGCACTGATTGAGGCGAAAGATCTGGGCGGCACCTGCGTCAATGTCGGCTGCGTGCCTAAAAAAGTGATGTGGCATGCGGCGCAAATCGCCGAAGCGATTCACAACTACGGCCCGGACTACGGCTTTGACACCACGCTGAACCATTTCGACTGGGACAAGCTGATCGCCAGCCGTACCGCCTATATCGACCGCATTCACAGCTCTTACGACAACGTATTGGGCAAGAATAAAGTCGACGTGATTCGCGGCTTTGCGAAGTTTGTGGATGCGCACACCGTGGAAGTTAACGGCGAAACCATCACCGCGGACCATATTCTGATCGCCACCGGCGGTCGTCCAAGCCACCCGAACATCCCCGGCGCAGAATACGGCATTGACTCCGACGGCTTCTTCGAGCTGCCGGGCCTGCCAAAACGCGTGGCGGTTGTCGGCGCGGGCTATATCGCGGTGGAAATCGCGGGCGTGATTAACGCGCTGGGCTCTGAAACGCACCTGTTCGTGCGCAAACACGCGCCGCTGCGCACCTTCGATCCGCTGATCGTTGAAACGCTGCTGGAAGTGATTGAAGCAGAAGGCCCAACCCTGCACACCAACGCGATTCCGAAAGCGGTAGTGAAAAACGCAGACGGTAGCCTGACGCTGGAGCTGGAAGATGGCCGCTCTGAAACCGTCGATACCCTGATTTGGGCAATTGGCCGTGAACCGGCTAACGACAACTTCAACCTGCAGGTAACCGGCGTCGAGCTGGACGAAAAAGGTTATATCAAGGTCGATAAGTTCCAGAACACCAACGTGGCTGGCATCTATGCGGTAGGTGATAACACCGGCGCGGTTGAGCTGACGCCTGTCGCGGTCGCCGCCGGCCGTCGCCTGTCCGAGCGCCTGTTTAACAACAAACCGGACGAGCACCTGGACTACAGCAACGTGCCAACCGTGGTGTTCAGCCACCCGCCAATCGGCACCGTGGGCCTGACCGAACCACAGGCGCGCGAGCAGTACGGCGATGACAACGTGAAGGTCTACAAATCCTCCTTCACCGCTATGTACACCGCCGTAACCTCTCACCGCCAGCCGTGCCGCATGAAGCTGGTCTGCGCGGGCCCGGACGAGAAAATTGTCGGGATTCACGGCATCGGCTTCGGCATGGACGAAATCCTGCAGGGCTTCGCCGTGGCGCTGAAAATGGGCGCGACAAAGAAAGACTTCGACAACACCGTGGCTATCCACCCGACCGCGGCGGAAGAGTTTGTCACCATGCGTTAATGCGGAAAAACTTCCGCTGCCCCATTTATTCGGGGCAATAACAATAAGGCCAGATTCTTTCTGGCCTTTTTTATATTCAAGATCAAGATATTAAATCCCAAATACTGCCAGCCTATTGCGCCCACCCGGAAGTTAAATTTCCTATTCGGAATATTCGCCCTGAAAATTCTCCCCTATTGTGAATGAAATAACTAATTATCAGTATTTCGCGATCCGGTTATGTAACTTAATTGATTATTTACTGATATAGCAAAGTATAAAATACCAAATCAATCAATCGCGACCACCCAAATCAATGGAATTTTATTCCAAAAAACAATCAAAACAAAAAATAAAATATCGATAAAGCGCAAGCAAAATCGCAAAACTTGAAGTTAGAAACTAAAAAACCGCAACATCAGACATTCCCCCTCAATAGACTACAAAAAATAATTACTATCAGTGCCGGGACGTAATTGGATATTGCGTCCTATAAAAATAAATAGGCACAAGGAGAATAGTAATGGCTTATAAAAAATTAATGGTTTCATCAATGGTTGGTCTTTTCATGGCATCGACTGGTGCAATGGCAGCCGATCAGGGACAGGGACAAATTCGTTTCATTGGTAGCATTATTGAGTCCCCATGCTCTATTGACCCGGATAAAACGACTCAGGAAGTTAACTTTGGCCAGGTTTCTGCATCTTATTTAAATAGCACAGATGCAAAATCGGGTCCTGAAGAAGTACTGATTGAGCTGAAAGACTGCACGCTTTCAGGAAATGGCGATGATGACTCTGTCAAAGTGACCTTTAGCGGCCAGCAGGTAACCGACGAAACCTACCTCAATGTTTCCGGCGTTGATGGCGTTGGCGTGACCATGGTTGACTGGCAGAACACTGATGTTAAATGGGGCGCTACACCGACTAACGCACATTCCATTACCCCAGGTAGCAATACGCTGAACTATAACGCATACCTGGCAAAACTGCCGGGTTCAGCAGCTGCAATCACGACTGGTGATTTTGTCGCTATTACCAACTTCACTTTAGCGTACGAGTAATAATAAGCATCCTCTGCAGATCTATATTGCAGGGGATGCTTTTTGAATAAATTCCTGATGAAAAATAATCATATCCTGGTCCTCTCTCTGGCACTTTTCTGCATTGATGCGCATGCCGTAGAGTTCAACACCGATCTGCTGAACGCCAACGATAAGAAAAACATTGATATTTCGATGTTTTCCAATGCTGGCTTTATTATGCCTGGCACTTATTCATTCGATATTTATTTAAATAAAACCATTCTTACCGAAAATGCAGTTATTAAATTTGTTGCTCTAAAAGATAATACCGAAGCCTGCCTTACCCGAGAACTTGTGGAAAAACTGGGGCTGCGAAAAGAATATAAAGATCGGGTCTTAAGCCATCAGTTTGACGGGTGTTACAACCTGGACGCGCTGGAAGGTGCCGTTGTTAAAGGCGATCTCTCTAAAGAATCACTCACCCTCGCCATCGCGCCTCAGATGCTTGAGTACCACGATGCAAACTGGCTGCCGCCTGCTTACTGGGACAATGGCCTGACCGGCATGATTCTGGATTACAACATGAATCTGAATACGGGGAAAAATCAGGGCAGGTCGCAATCTCAAACTGCCAGTACCAACGGTACTCTCGGCTTCAACGCCGGTGCCTGGCGCTTCAGGGGAGACTATCAGGGAAACTACAGCCATTTAACAGGCCATAAACGGAGCACCCGGCAGACTTTTGACTGGGATCGTTTTTATGCGTACCGGGCATTACCTGAGATTCAGTCAGCATTGATGCTGGGTGAAGATAATCTCACCTCAGATATTTTTGACTCCTGGCGCTACAGGGGCGTGTCGCTGGCCAGCGACCAGAAACAACTCCCGCCGGCTCTGCGTGGCTACGCGCCGGAGGTCAACGGCATCGCGCGCACCAATGCAACCGTAACCGTTAGCCAGCAAGGGCGCGTTATCTATGAAACGGTTGTCGCGGAAGGCCCTTTCACCATCCAGCAGCTTAGTACCTCCACGTCAGGCCTGCTGGATGTGGATATTAAAGAACAGGACGGTTCCACGCAGCATTACCAGGTCATGGCGTCGTCTCTGCCTTATCTGACCCGGCCCGGGCAGACGCAATACAAACTGGCATTAGGCAGGCCGGAAGACCGACATCGCCACACCAGCGGTGAGCTGTTTGTGACCTCAGAAATGTCTCGTGGCCTGTCGGGGGAGTGGTCCACCTACGCGGGAGCAATACTCTCAGGTGATTATAAAAGTGCGGCGCTGGGCGTAGCCCGAAGCTTAGGCATTGCAGGTGTTGTATCCGCTGATATCACGCACGCAGAGACAACCTTTAAAAATAGCAGTCACAAGGGTGAGTCATACCGACTTAAGTATTATAAAAACTTTGAACAGTTAAATAGCACGTTCACGGTTTCAGGGATCCAGTATTCGGACTCCGATTTCTTCAGCATGTCAGATTATATCAACAATAAAAATAACTGGGATGACAGCCGCCGGGATCGCAGCCAGTACAGCGTGAGCTTAACGAAAAACTTCAGCGAACAAAAAATGTCACTGAGCGCCAATTTCTTACACAAGACCTATTGGGCTGGAGGGAACAATGATAGCTACTCGTTAAACCTCAGCAAATATATTGATTTTCATGAATGGAAAAATATTACTTTCAGCCTGTCGGCCGTAAGAAACAATTATTACCGCAGCCAGGATGACATGGTGTACCTCAACCTGAGCATTCCTCTGGGTAATGGCACAGTCAGCTATAGCAACAGTATATCGAGAAACAATATTAACCAGCTCGCCGGGTGGTATCAGCAACTTCACAATGGCGATAGTTATCGCTTACAAACCGGTATCGACAAACCTAAGAATAACGGTGCCAAAGGCCTGGTAAATGGATTTTATTACCACAATGGCTCACTCGCGAATATGTCAGCCAACGTTAGCTGGAAAGAAGACAACTATACCTCCGCTGGCATGAATATTAACGGGGGAATCACCGCCACGACAAAAGGCGTCGCAATGCATCCCTCGGGTAACCGCGGCGCAACGCGTGTGATGATAGGCACCGATGGTATTGCCGATGTCCCGCTGGGGAGAAACCTGGTCACAAACGGCATGGGTATTGCCGTGCAGGCCGGTGTGAGCAGCTATTCACGGGTAAGAAGTGAGGTTGATGTCACCCGCTTGCCTGAGGATATAGAAGTCATTGGCTCTCCAGTGGCAGAGCAAGTTTTGACAAATGGCGCCATTGGCTTCAAGAGCATAAACGTGATTAAGGGGCTCAAGCTCGCCGCAACGCTGCGCCTGAGAGATGGCAGCCCCGTGCCCTTTGGCACCAGCGTGCTAAACAAAAACGGTGTCGAATTGGGCATTGTGGGTGACAACGGACTGACCTGGTTATCAGGCATCACTGCCAACCAGGCATTGACGGCCAAATGGAATGGCGCTACGCACTGCACCATTGTATTACCAGCCTATATCAATCCGCAAAATATGTTACTGCTTCCCTGCGAAGAATAAATAAGGCTAATGAATAGATAAATTTTATGATGAAAAAAATTAACCTGAACACATTTCTGTTGCTCTTTATTATTACCGTTATGAACTGCCCACAGGTCTATGCAGCAATTGCCGTTGATCGAAACAGGGTTATTTATCATGAAGGTGATAATAATATATCCATCCGCATCAGAAACGATAACCATACGCGCCCCTACCTGGCTAAAGCATGGGTAGCGGATAAACAAGATAACAACACTTCGGTGCCGCTTATTGCCACACCGATGCTACAGCGTGTTGAACCTGAAACGCACTCTTTTATTCGTATCAGCCCAACTGCGTTAGAAAAAACGCTGCCGAAAGACAGAGAAAGTTTGTACTACTTCAGCGTACTTGAAATCCCAACTGTCAGCTCGTCAGAAAATGTTATGCAACTGGCATTACAGACGAAAGTAAAGTTATTTTATCGTCCTACAGCGCTGGAGGATGATGAAATAAATTTTCATATGGATAAACTGAAAATACATAAAGTCGGCGTCAACCGCTACCAGTTGACGAATGCCTCTGCCTTTTATCTCAATATTATCAGTTTTAATGATAAGAACGGACAAAAAATAATTAAAGCGATAGCACTTCCCCCATTTAGCGAAGAGCTGGTTGATCTCAAAATAAACAATCCGGGAAAAATCACCATCGTTAATGATTTCGGTTCGAAGATGCCATTCAATTTACTATGCAACAGCAATGAATGCCAACCTGAGCTGAAAGAATAAGAGAGATACAAATGAAATTTGTATGCATATTTATTTTAATTATTTTAAATAGCGTTGTGTCTGATGCCGATGCGGCATTATCCCTTGATCGCACAAGGCTTATTATTAATGAAGAACAAAATGCGGTTTCGCTTCGCGTGACTAACAGAAGCGAATCAGACCCTTATCTTGCTCAGGGCTGGGTCGAGGACGCTGATGGCCAGCTGATTGACCAGTTTATGGTGGTGCCGCCGGTACAAAGAATCGATGCCGGTCAATACAGCATCTTCAGGCTCCAACAGTTGGCAAATGTGGTGAGGCTTCCCAATGACCGGGAAAGTGTTTTTTATTTCAACCTGCGGGAAATTCCGCAAAGAAGTCACAAAGAAAATGTGCTGACCCTGGCTATCCAGACAAGGATTAAGGTTTTTTGGCGCCCAAAATCGCTGAAAGTCACAAAAGCGGATGATACCGTGCCCGGCATGAAGGCGGTCACCCTGGTCAAGTCCGCCCGAGGTTATGAAATCAATAACCCCACGCCTTATTACCTGTCAATTACCGGGATGGCGCTGAAAGAGAAGGTAAAAATATCACCGTTCATGGTGCCACCTAAAGGAAGCTACACGTTAAAACACCAGGGTAGTGAGCCTGTGGAAAAAATATTACTAACCGCAATAAATGATTATGGCAGCCCAAGAACACTATCTTTTTCCTGCCGAAAAGATATATGCCAGATAGAAGATATCATTATACCAAAACGATAATCTGTATAAACGGAATTTATATGCGTAATAAATATTTGGCACTTATGGTGCTGCTTCCTTGCCTGCATGTTAGCTATGCCTTGTCCATTGATGCCGTTGAAGGAACGACAACAGAAGTTATTGTGACGGGTGAAATCCAGGAAGATCCACCTTGTGAAATAAACGGTGGTGATGAGAAAACCGTGTCATTTGGCAAAGTAAACCCCTCAAAAATCGAGGCTGGAGAATACCTGAAAAACGTTAATCTTGACGTTATTTGCGAACCGGATGTCATTTCCACCGGACGCACCTTCACGTTTACCCTGGGAGGAACCGTAGCAGATTTTGATACGGGAAATAAAACAATCATAAAGGTTAACAATGTTGATAATTTGGGTGTGAAATTATTTAAGGATGGAAATGAACTAGCTTTAGATCATGCAGAAAATTTCGATGCTACTTCTGGCGTTATTAATCTGGATGCGTTACTTGTAAAAAAGAAAGATGAAACAGTCAGCGCAGGTAATTTCTATGCAACGGCTGTAATCCAGATAGATATTCAATAAGGACTTCCATACTTACCCTGCCAATAGGAGGGCAGATCATGTCAATCATGATGGATGTTTTGACGACTAAAAATAACGACAGCATCTACAAAAAGATAATTGAATTCAGAATTCAACCGCTGGTTTCATTGCAAACAAACGAAATTGTCGCATGGGAAATCCTGAGCCGATTATCACCTGAACTTATTGATATAGAAAAATTTTTCAATGAAATAACACCCGCTCAAAGTCTCGCTATTTTCTTTAGTCAGTTTCATGCGGCCAAATCCAGATCGCTAAAAACCGGGCCTGCTCAATACTGGTTAAATTTACCGGTGGCGGTGATTGCTGACGAGTTTTCTATTGAGCAACTCAACACCTTAGCCCATGACGGGGGCTTTGTTATCGAGGTCCAGGATCCTGAAAATATTAAAAATCTGGATGTTTTATCCCGATTTAATTTTATCAAAGGGTTACGTCGCCTGAAAAAAACGGGATGGCCAGTTTACCTTGACGATGTTACGCCGGATTTAACCGCAGACATAGATTCTATTGGTTTGAAATTTAAGGGTATTAAAACATGTCGCACTGCTATGCCTGACACCAAAGCCGAGCTAAAGGCGTTTATAGGTTGGGTGTCTTCTTTGCGATCACATGGCTCAGTTATCGTTGCCGAAGGCATTGAAACCGAGGATATGCGCGAACTTGCTGTGCTTTCAGGCGCAGATTTAGGCCAGGGCTTTTTATGGCCAGAGAAAAGCATGGCCCTCAGTACAACGGGGATCCAACGCTATGCAGAACGTCTGGAGGAAGCAAGAAATCGACGAAAAGTTAACGGCATCAGAATTAGCATACCTGATAGAAATGAGGTTTGGGTACAGGGCATCCTGCTGCTGTTGACTGAAATTCTTCATAGCGAAGGCATGCTTCAAGACATTGTGCTGACCAATGAAGCGAATTCAGATCTCATATTCAGGGAGTCATGGTGCGGGTTGCCGCCGATAAACTGCGACCGCTATCGGCATGACCCCGTGTACCGACAGAAGGCGACGCAGCGCAGAATGATTTTGGTGTATCCCAATAAAAACCAGCTGGATAATCGCCTGCACTGCCCTGCTATTTCGGCCTATATCACGCTAGAAGATACGGTACAGGAGCTTTATGCCAGCCTGCGCCGGCTGGTCATTGGCGGCAAGAATGGACGCGCTAACAGAAACATCATGGACGGCTCAACGGGATGTTCAATAATATGTAAAAATCAGAAGCTTAATGATAAGGAGCTTTATGTCATCACCAAAGTCAGCGAAGGGATGAAGTACTCAGATATCGCCAAAATTTTGCAAATCGGCCCCAAAATGGTGAGCAGCTATAAGCGTTCAGCGATGTGCAAGCTGGGGTTACAGAATAATGTCGATTTGCTTTCCTATTTCAACTGGCGAGCGATGTGATCTCTGCCGGACCCCTCATGAAACTTCGTGAATCAACTGAATTGATATCAAAAAAACATTGTTAAACCTAAAAAAAATCGAAAATGGCAGTCATTTTCTCTGTTTTATTATTTTATTACGACTTTTAATGTCGCAAAAATATTCATTTTATTAATTCGCGAAATAACTGTGCGTACAATTATTTTCGCCCAGATTTCACTTTGTAAAACTTGCAGAGAAAATATTTCAGCAGTAACGTTATCCACATCGGATGACTTACATGACTGCCATTTAAATATAGCCTTCATGGAGAGAAAAATAGTCTATGTATAATTTATTCAGCCGAAACTTTTGCAGATTTTTTATTGGCATGGGTATGTCAGTTATTTTTTCCCTGGTACCAGACGTCAGTTACGCGTTCAAATGGCCAGTAGTACTGGATGTCAAAGTTGAACTTATCGGGCCAGAAGAAGCCGTTTATACGGGAAACTGGACAGTTATTGAGGTTGACGACAGCCTGGATACTGACACCAGACTAAAATATACAGGAATAATACATCGGCATAAATCGGATACCGGTGCTATTGAAGCTGGCACGATGGACTATCAGACCGAACTTAAAGTTAATAACGCTGATTGCCCAAACTCAATAGTTACGCTCAGCTGTATTGGCCAAAAATGGATTGAGAAAAACGGTGAGTCAGGGACTTATAAAGTCCACCATGACAGCGGCCCAAACGGTAATGAATGTGTCGCGATAGCCACCGTGAACCAGACTTTTGGTTCAGTATGGGACCAGAGGGTTTATCCATCAACCGGCGCCACTCAGTGTATTGGCACACCTCCGGTAAATAATTTTTGCGCACTGACACAAGATAAAATTGAATTTGCTTACGGCCCGCTGACGGTAAAAACGGCCGCAGGGAAAGAGTTAACAAAAAATATTAACGTCGAGTGTACCGATGACATCCCCTATGTTTTAAGGCTAAGGGGTAATGACAAAATACCGCTTGATAATGGAATGCACGCCGAATTGACGACGAATAATGGAGAACCTCTGGGTGAAACGTTATCGGGACAGCAGGGTGTCAATATTATTGAATTAACCAGTGAACTAAAGGGAACGCCCAATAGAACCGGTAGTTTTTATGGCTCGGGAGTCCTTTTTGTTACTTATCCCTAGGTAAGGAAAAAAGAAATGCCATATTTAGTTGGTCTCACAACAGAAAGTAAGTCCTGGTGTAATACCTGGTCAAATATTCCTTTCAACGTTTCTGCTCGGGTTGTCGATCAAGACACTTTAGCCCCAGCCCGCGAAGTGATAGTCCGTCTTGAGTCCACGGATAGTACCAGCACCTGGGTGGGTGGTACCTCGAACATCATTGAGCTTGAGACAAATTATGACGGCGAAATCTTTGCCGAACTGAAGTTTGGCAAGGCCCCTCCGCAGGGCGTCACCATTACTGCTACAAAAATTGAGACCGATCCTGCTGACCAAAAACCTGCTGTCCGTGAGATCCTGATGGTCGCTCCAACTTTACATAGCCATAGCTTCCCGATTGCCAGCGGTGCTAATAATACCATCACAGAAGCAGATGTCGCCGCAGGCGTTTACGCAGTACTCCCGCTGGATACTCCCGTTGCCGGAGACGTGGTTTCATTCCATTTCAGCGATAATCCTGTTATCAAGCATTCAGAGCACAACGAAGGTGACAAAAACCTGGCTGTATCGGTTCCCGATGATTTTATGACTACCGGCGCACATGACACAGGTTACTATATTACTGAATCATCGAATAATTCGACCTTCTCCCCGGTTATAACCGTCAATGTTAAACGCGACAGCGCTTCTTCGACGATCGTTGACCTACCGCCGGTCACGGTTCCCCGAGCGGACGCCAATGAAGGCATGATTAACATCGCGGTAGCGACTTTTGGCGTCGAAGTCTGCCTCAGTGGGACCTACAAGAATCTGGCTGTCCATAAAGCAGGTGTGACTAACTCCATCTGCAATATTTACTGGAAGTCCTACGTCGGGAAAAAAGAGATCCCGGAAGCCAGCAGCGTATTTTCCTTCCCAGTTAATGCGGAGGCAGATGAGAAGGACATCATTGTGCTGGATGATAGCTATGAAGGTGGCACCGACGCGCTGCGCAAACTCCTGTATGTGCTGGGTGAAGGTACAGTTAAGATCTCTTATGAAATGCTGATCGCCGATGGTGGCAAACTTCACGCCTCCGCCGAGCAAACCTACTACGTTGACGTTGTCGCTCCAGGCCGCAAATAAGTTTTAGCGCTCTGGGACCGGCAGGCAACCACTGCTGCCGGTCATCGGATTATCCGGGAGGAAAAAATGCGGATCAGCAGAGACTTGCGTGCACCCCTGGTGCCGCAAATGAACGACAACGGTATTATCGACAATAACGACCTGGGCAGCGGCAATATTTATGTGTTTATCCCGCCCTACAACAACATGGCCATTGGCGATCTTATTATTCTGGACTTTGGGAAACTGGTTTCTCTCACTGAAGTGGTCAGTGATGTAAATGTAGGCCAGAACATAGAATTTCATATCCCGGAAGCCAGCGTTCCTGATGGTATTTATACCGTAAGTTATACGGCAATCGACTTATCAAATAATCCAACCTCTTCGGCCAAAACGCTGGCCATTGTGAGCCGGGACGGCGCCAGAACGCTGGATAAACCGGTGTTTATTGACGCGGTTAACGACACTGTTTCTCTGGACAGCGTAAAGCTAAACCAGGGCACACGGATTCAGGTACCGCCTTATCAGGGCATTGAGGCGGGAGACCGGGTAGAGCTGAATTACCTGGTTTACGATACCGGAGATGAAATTATTCCGGAGGCTAGCGTCAGCGAAACTCATACTGTTGTCTCTGCTGACCTGACTACCGGCTTCCAAACGCTAATTCCTGAATCAAAGATTTTTTTGCCAGGCAGCACCAAAGCCATCGCCTTCTACAGAATCACCAGAAACTCCGACGGCACAAACGCCCTCTCTTTCGATGCAGAAGTCACGCTGAACGGCGTTGTAGAATTCCTGGAAAATCCACATTTCACTGACGCCCTTAACGGCTGGCTGACCCAATATGATGTCGCGGACGGTATTCGTATTTACATTAATGCCTATAGCAATATGGCCGCTGGCGATCTCATTACGTTAATATGGCGCGGATTTAATACCGAAAATGAAGCAGTCCCCGATGTGGATGGCCGCGTTGAATATCGGGTATCCTCTGCCGACATCACCCATGGCATCATCCATCTTACGCTTTCATCCTATGTTGCTGAGGCCATTAACTCAGGCAAAATCGAGATCTATTACCGGGTAAAAAGCACGAGCACCCCTTATCGGGTTTCACATGCCAAAATAGCGTTCATTAATATGTCCGCGGAGCGCACGCTGCCGGCCCCTACGTTCCCTCAGGCCAGTAATGGCACAATTAAGCTGGGTGACATTCATTCCGATAGCGGTATCGTCATCGAGATCGCTTATCCCTCGATAGCCATTGGTGACCGCGTTATCGTCGTTATGCGGGGTGAAGATAAACAAGGTGCGGAAGTCCCGGATAGCAACTCGCCTTATGAGCTTATTGTTGATAATACCGGAGCCCAAAATATCACCGTTTCTGCCGCCTATGCCGATGCCGTAGGGGCTGAAGGCACGCTGTATGCCACCTACATGGTAACAACCACGGCAGGATCCCAGTATTTATCCACTGCCGGAAGCGCGCTGCTGGCCGAAGGCATTACCACGGATTTCAAATTTAAGGGTACCCATGGCTCACCGGTTTATGATTACAACGCCATCAACGTGGCACCTTGCAACTACGGCTTTATTCAGGCCCCCGCGGGAGATGTAATTAACGTTAGCTGCCAGACCGGAGCCACCATTGTAGAAACCGGCAACGCTAATTATACATTTACTATGGATGCTGCCGGCATACATAGCTTCAGGGTCAGATCTGTTGTGCTTGGCGACGTCGCCGTCTCCATCAGCAACGAGAATGCGCCCGATGACGTCATTAACGGCAATTTAAATTACGAAAACTATCAACTCGGTAATGGCATTGTGAATGCTATTGCTAATACCACTGGCGCATTGCCAGACGGTATATCACCCTGCAGCATTTATATTTTTATTGAAGATAAAGCAGCACGAGCTATTTCTACGTTAAGGATAGCTGTTCCAGCCCCACTAAAGGTAAGCGGACATAATATTGGTGAAACAGTTGATATCTCCCTACACGCCGACGGCTCTGCCCAAATAGATATTCTTAGCAATACGGCAGTTTCAGCCGCGGGGGTCATTATTACCTCGCCACAAAGCACGGAGGTTAACCAGACGGTCAGTCTTTCATTTAGTAATTTTTAATTTAAATTATTCATGAATACGTTTATTCAGAGATAAGCGTGTACTGAATACGATCACCTATTGATATTAATCAGGAGCCAACGCATGGCCAATGATAAATTTGCCGTGGTGAATTTCACCTTAACCTCCACAACAGGTGCGGCTGCCAATGACATTGACACCAATGATATTACGGCAACGCTAATTGCTGATGGAGACCATCAATATGGTATTAGTATTTTATTTAGCGTAACAGAGCCGGGAGCATTATTTAGCAACAATGCTAAGGCCATAACGGCCACAACGGATGCCCTGGGAAAATGCACGGTGCAACTGCACAGCCAGGTTGCAGGCAAAATTAAAGTTTCGGGAACTTGTTCCGTAGAAGAGGAAATTCAAATGGCAGAAGTAGAAAGTGAATTTGGTACCCAGGTGGATACCATGGTACTCACCGCAACGGTTCAGTCTAATAACGCTCTGGCTGACGGTAAAACAGCAAACCGCATTGTTTATCATCTGGTGCAGGGCTCAGCACCTGTTCCCAATCAATTCCTTACTTTCTCGGTCATCAGTACTTCCGGTAATGCAAAATTATCCACTGCCTTTGGTGAAACAGACAGCAACGGCGGCTTTATTCTGGATGTGACGGATACGACTCCGGAATCGGCGCTGGTGACCGCGAAATCTGCAACCGACAGTTTTCCTTCCGTCGCTTCACAAGTCACTTTCGTTGAAGTTGACACGACATACGTGCTTGATTCGATGATCATGGTCAATGGTTCCCAGGCCGACGGTGTGAGCGAGAATAAAATTTTATTCATGCTCAAAGATTCGCTTGGAAGCCCGGTACCACAGAAGCTGCTGCAGTTTATCCCAAGCACCAACTTATCCCTGCGTGATTCCATCATTGAAACCGATGCTAACGGCAGCGTGACGCTCAGCTGCACCAGCCTGATCGAAGGCGTCTACAGCTTAACCGCTGTAGTTTACGATGAACACGTTGAGCACCGTGTGGCCAACATCACCTTTGTTAAGGCCGATCAACTGGATGCGTTAACCAGCGTAATACTGAAAAATAATGCCACCGCCGATGGGGAAGACGCCTGCGAGATTCAGTATCGCCTGACCAAAAAAACACAGGATGTTGTCGCCAATCAGGAAATTGATATCGAGCTCAATAGCGTGACCGCTTACGCCTCTGCCCGCACCTTAACCACGGATTACGCCGGTATTGCCACCGTGAAGATTTTTAATACCAAAGCAGAAGAAGTCGTGGTCAGCGCTTATACCAAAGATCAGAATATTAATACCCGAACTTCGGTGACCTTTGGCCCTGACGAGCCAGGTCAACCAAATAGCGTCACCTTCAGCGGTTACCACGGCAGCAGTAGTTACGGTATTCATGAACTGATACCTGCCGACAGCTACTACTTCACTCCTGGACGGATGTATCAGTTTATCCTTGTAACAACCGCGTCTCAGAACAGCTGTAGCAATCAATATATATTCAATGGCAGTAGCTGTATTTATTATTCAAATACCCAACCTACAATGGGGGCTGGGTTCTCTTCACCACACTATTTCAGCGGTGACAATACTTTCTATTGTGTTCGTGGAGGTACTACGGCTTACTTCCGAAATTATAATAATTATTCCGGCGGTCATAACTACAGCCTAACCATCAACGAGTGGGAAATTTAACCACGCTATCCACATGCCGGCTAGTCCGGCATGTATCTTGATTTTATTATTTGGAGATCGGGTAATGAGCGAAATTAACGTTCGTGCTACTAATTTTTATATTCATTCAAATGATGTCGCAACGGCTAATAATGTCGACACCAATACAATTACCGCCACGCTGCGCGATGACGCAACGCCAGTCCCTGGTATTTCTGTAAACTTTATTGTTACCGCTGAAGGCGCGACATTTTCAAACGGCAGACAAGATATTTCAGCCATCACGAATGAGGCCGGAATTTGTAACGTCGAGTTAAAAAGTGAAGTCGCGGGCCATATTCTGGTTAAAGCCGTTTGCTACCACGGTGATTTTATTTCCACCCAAATCGAAAGCGTGTTTGAAGAGGCTGTGGAAGGGCAGGAAACATTAACGGCAACCGTGCTGGGTGATAACACGGCCGCTGCTGATGGGCTGGATAAAATCGTCGTTGTCTATTCTCTGAAAAATGGCACCGCCCCGGTTGCCGGACAGTACATTTTTGTTAACGTCTCGGGCAGTGCAACGGCGGATCCAACCACCATCATGACCGATGACTTCGGCACTGCATCTATCAATATTACCAACGCATTTGCAGAGACGGTGATCGTTGAAGCAGAGGCGGTATTAATTGGCGTAAAAGCCAAACCGGTTGAACTCATCTTCGAAGCCGTTGTTTCTCCTTATACTATCATCGGCTCTATTGTGTCGAATAACGCCTCCGCCGATGGTACCAGCACCAATGCCGTGCTGTTTAAGGTCACGGACACCAAAACGGGCGCACCGGCAATGCATAAGGTACTAAACTGCATTGCAAGCCATAATCTTTCTCTGCCTGACGGCCAGTACCATGAGACAGATTTAAACGGTGAAGTCACCGTCTCCTGTACCGCCCTCGTGCCGGCGGGCGATTACAGTATCGAAGCACTGCTCTACCCAAACAGTGATACCAACTGTATTGTTGAAGGAATCTCTTTTGCAAAACCGGAATATATTAAGGATTTAATCGGTATTGTCGTCAGAGATAATGCCGAGGCCACTGAGGGGAAAGGTGATTATTGCCAGATTCAGTACAGCCTGACCAAAGCCAACTCTCTGGATGCCGCTGAAGGGCATAATATTTATATTAAAGTGAACAGCGGCAATGTCACTGTCTCGGAAAACAAACTGATCACAGATTCAAATGGGCTTGCCTCGTTAAAAATCTACAACTCCGTCGCTGAAAGCGTAACAGTAACAGCCACAACAGATATTGAGGATATCAGCGAGGAAACCGTCGTTAACTTCAGAAAACCTGTTTCGGTCACCTCTGGCACGATCACCAGTGACACTTTCTGCAGCCTTGATATGTTTACCAGCAGTCAGTATGACTTTATTACCGGCCACTCTTATCAATTTATGCTCAGCACCAAAGAAGCGGGCGATGTTAAAAAACAGATGTGCCAGGACGGTTATAACATCATCAAAACATCGCAGTCGTGCCAGATTATTTCTGACCCGCACTATGCGAAGTTTAATGACTTTAACTACGACGGTGCTATTGCAAAATGTACCCACGGCGGGGTTGATACCGCGACAAATGTTTACTATCAGATTGGGGATTATTCTTCACTGACCTACACCCTGATCATTATTGATTTAGGCGTTAATTAATTTTTCTCGAGAGCGAGGCCGCGGCTTAAAACCCGCCGTGGCCTTTTTAAAACTCATTATCGGTTCCCAATAGCGAAAATACAGGACTTTAAGATGGACGATATCATCATTCTTAAGTCGACCGTTCAGGACAACAATGCGGTCGCGGATGGCAAAAAAGAAAACACCATTATTTATCATTTGACGAGAAACGGTGTGCCTTACGCCGATGAGTATCTTAAATTCTCAGCGGTCAGTTCAGCGGGTCACGCGGCATTATCTTCAGCGTTTGGCCAGACGGATGCAGGCGGTAATTTTGTCCTGAATGTGACCAATACCGAGGCAGAGAAAGTAATGATCTCCGCCTCTCCGGCCATTGATGGCCTTTTTCAGGGCGCTGTTGACACCCTGGTATTCAGCAACGTCGAAGCTTCTTATCACTTAGAAAGTACTCTGATCGAAAACAACGCCGCCGCGGATGGCATCAGCCAAAACAAGGTATCCATTAAAGTTTTGGATTCACTCGGAAATCCGGTTCGGGAGAAATTGCTGCAGTTTTTGCCGAGCACGAATTTGACGCTGGCAGACAGATTTCTGTTAACGGATGCCGAAGGTAAGGCAGTGGTCAGCTGTACAGCCCGGTCTGAGGGTGATTTCTTTATCTCCGTCGAGATCTATGGTGAGAAAGACATGCTCATCGTCAACGGAATTTCATTTTCTAAAGCAGATGAGCTTAATGCCTTAACCAGCCATATCATCGGAGATAAGGTGGATGCTGATGGTAAAGCTTACTGCGAGATACTCTATATCCTGACGAAAAAGAGTGCTCATAATGTAAATGAAAAAAAAGAGATCTCGATTGTTTTGCAAAGCGTCACTGCCTACCCCTCCAGACGGACCCTGACTACCGATGATTCAGGTACCGCTACGTTATATGTTTACAACACTGTCGCAGAGCCTGTTATCGTCAGCGCATACACCGACGACGACAATATTGTTTCCAGAACAAAAGTGCATTTTGTAACAGCGGCTTAATTTTTCTAAGCCCCTAGAAATGAGGTAATGAAACATGCAATCCATCGGCTACACACCCATTCAGGAAAGAGCCAGTGTCGGCACTCATGAAATAAACTGCATCGATTTTTGCGTAAAAGAGGGCGATACGCCGGTGGGTGGGTTAACGCTGTCGTTCCTGTGCAATGGACACGCCAGACTATCGCATACAACACGGGTTACCGATGAACAGGGTATCGCAAGAGTTTATCTTGCAAGTGAGACCCAGGAGGATGTAAGCATTAAAGCGTTTTACTACGACCGGGGCGAACTCAACTTTCAGTATGCAATCGTTAATTTTTTTTAACCTCGTATGCCACATTGTAGCTTATCAATTATATTACTCTGGAATAATAGATTTCAGAGTTATTCTTTTACGGATTATACATCGTCTCTCGAAAGCTTACGCCAGCCAGATGCCGCTCCAGGCAGTAAAGTATTTACTTTCAATATTGATACGTTGCCGTTACTGACCTACACCCTCTTGCAAACGCCACCTTACGGAATAATCTGACTCTATTTTTCATGAATGTTAACTGCGTTTCTGATATGTACCAACAATCCTATAAAAGAGTTAATAAAACCGTTGGCACAACCGAATATTTTATCACCATAAATATGGATCTGATATAAAAACAGAAAATATTACGAAGTACTTATAATTATAATTTCACATATAGTATCTTGTGATAAAATCACCCTGTACTTTAAGACAGGTTCACTCAGATGGAAAGATTCCGTAGTACCGAAACGGACGAGCATATCAGTCGCCCTTGCTCTGTAAAACTGATGAAAGAAATTTATGACACAATTGTTAATAATGGCGAGGTCACGACAAGAGAGATCTCCAATAATTGCAATGTTTCAATATACATAGCCAGAAACTGGTTACTGAAGTTAGAAGAAAAAGGCATGATTCAGTGCTCAAAATCAAAAATGAAAAAATTTGTCTGGATGCAAAACAATCGCCGCACTTAACAAATAATTCATTTAAAAAAAGCATAAATCTATTACACAAATGATGTCTCACCGATCATTTGCGCTAGAGTATTGATAAATATCAATGGTAGTAATGAGACATGTCACTTACAGGTAATTCCTATTTAAATTTTACCGCGAACGCTAATGCCATCTTTTTTCGAAGCGAATCTATTGCCTGTGACGGTATATCTATTGCTATTTTGACCCATTCTTTTTGTCAACGCAGACAGTGCTTGTGCGGCGTACGGATGATGCCAATAAAAAAGCCGCCCAAGCGGCTTTTTACACGCGGTCATTATGACTAAACCAGCGGTTTACGCAGCAACCCTTCCAATACCTTCAGCGGTGACAGCTGCGGGTTTTGCATCGAATCCACCGGCAGCAAGAATGTCTGTTCCAGCATAAACTGCCCGCCCATTGCGGCGTGAGGCGTCTGGTCGGAGAAACAGATCCAGCTGCTGCCCGGCGGGAAGTCGATGGCGACCTGCGGCCCCTGCTTCTGATAATCCGCATCGGCCTTCATGGCGTCGTGCATTTGCAGCATCAGGTGGTCGTAATGGCTGCGGCGACTTTTGGTGATGCCAACGGCGTTTTGCAGCCAGCTGCTCACCGGGGAATAGCTTTTTAAACGCGGCAGGAAACGCTCGGCCAGCGTCGGGAACGCCTCGCCCACGCGCCAGCTACGGCTTTCTCCGGCCGGATTAATGTTGGTGAAGATACGCAGAATACGCTCGCCGTAGTTAGGGCGGGACGGGAAGGCGTCCACGTGCAGGCGGCTGTCATCCTTTCGCCAGGAGGTGTTCTGCGTCCACTGCTTAACCGGGTGCAGGCGCAGGCTATTGGTCGGCGTGTGCAGCACCTGCTGGTATTCCGGCAGAAGGCTGGCAATAAGCTGCTGACAGGATTCGTAATGGCGTTTAAGCAGCTCGCGAACCTCTGGCTCTTGCCCGGCAACCGCAACGCCGGTCAGCTTATCTTTCAGCGGCTGATAGCTGATGTTCTTACGTTTCGGATCAACCACAGCCGGGTTCAGCAGCGCCCTTTCCCGTTCGGTGAGCGTGAACGCCAGCTGCGGCAGAAAGATAACTTTGCCCTGCTCCAGGTCGCCAACAACAGATTCAGCTGCGCTATCCTCCCATTGAGAAAGCGGATGCGTCAGGGTCGCGGTATCAAGAGAGATGTTTAAATCTGACATATCAATGTCCTTGCCAATTATCCGGACAATGTATTTAACAGATGAATTTCCGGAACATTTTATTTTAGATAAACGAGTAGAATAACGCCGCCGGAAGACGGTGAATTCATACCTGAAAGGAAGTGAAGCCAGTATAGTAATAATGTAAATTAAAGGTTAAACAAAACCTAAACGCCGCATTGGGCGCCAAATTAAAACGCACAAAATCATAAAGTAACGGCCAGTGAATATTTCGCGCCTCTGACTGAATTTTGCAGCTATACCACGACGTTAAGTCACAAAATAATAATGGCCCGCTAAGCAAGCAGCCCGTTATTTCCATTCGCTGCGTAACAGCGCATAGGCATATACATCCCCCCATTCGCCTTTAAAGAAAATATTCTTGCGAAAGTGTGCTTCACGACGAAAACCCAGCTTCTCCAGCAGGCCAGCTGCGGTCTCGTTCCTGGCATCAACCGTCGCCAGCAGGCGATGGTTGTTGAGGGGGGTGAACAACGGTTCAATCACTGCAGGCAAAGATTCAAAAGCGAAGCCCTGCCGCTGATGGTGCTCATATTGTCAAAAAGAGAGTGAAATGAGTATGCTACGAACGGCCGGGCTTCCATCGCCAAATAATCATTAGCCCGCTTACATATTTAAACCGACCCAACCTGACTTAAGTTAAATTTTCTCAATAAATACATATGACTAGTTATGATATATCCTTGTAACAAAAAGCTACAATTTTAATTTTCTTTAAAATCAAACGATTCACCGCTCAAATATTCACCAGTAGAAAATAATCTTTCCCCTGTCAAGTAACAGCCCATAAAATACGTTTCGTTTTGCCTGGCAAGACAACCTAATAATAATTTTCAACAACATAATTTATCGCGCAACAATAACTCTTTACGGTCTTTAACCTGTCCGTACAGGTTTATTTTTTGCAACACCAAACCAATGTTATAGAAAACAGAACGATACATCATGCACAAGCAAAAATACCTGCCTGCGGCCGCCGCATTGCTGTTTAGCCCGGCGCTGCTCGCTTCAACCAGCTTTAATTTTTCACCCGACGCGGTAACCACCAATATTTCCACCGGTGTTCTAAACGGAGAATCTAAAGAGCTCGTTTATAATCAACACGATGGCAGTAAATTAAGTGAACTGAAATGGAAAATTAAAAATACACCTATTATTAAAGGCGGTATTAGCTGGGACGCTCAGCGCTATATCACTCTCAACGCAAACGGCTGGACAACCTTCGCCTCACGCGGCTCACACATGTCCGACTATGACTGGCAAACGCCAGGCCAAAGCCGCTGGAGCGATAAATCCACCCACCCCGACACCAGCCTGAATTACGCCAATCAGTTCGATCTTAACCTGACCGGCTGGCTGTTAAAGGAACCGGCTTATAACCTCGGCATCGTCACCGGCTACCAGGAAACCCGATACAGCTGGACCGCCAGAGGCGGCTCATACAATTATTTCAACGGCGCGCTTGTCGGTGAATTCCCTGCCGGGAAACCAGGGATTGGTTATAGCCAGAAATTCAGCGTGCCGTACGTTGGGCTGACCGGAAGTTATCGCTATCAGGACTTTGATTTAGCAGGGCAATTTAAATTCAGCCCGTGGGTGAATGCGCAAGATAATGACGAGCATTATATGCGTCAGCTGAGCTTTAGCGAAAAAGGCAATAATTCCAATTATTATGCCGCTACCGTTTCTGCCGGGTATTACGTTACGCCGAATACCCGACTCTATACGGAATTAACGTGGACGCGTTTTGCCGAAGCGAAGGCCTCGACAAAAACCCGTGATAATAAAACCGGGGAAACCTGGTCTCAGGGTGGCGATGCCGCTGGCCTGAGTAACGACAGCTATACCTACGGCGTCGGCATTCAGTATCGCTTCTAAAAGCCTTTTATTGTTGTTGTTCATTGAGGGTCTGCCTACGCGCAGACCCTTTTTCTTATCTGTGCTATAACACGGCGGCTTATTTTTCAGGGAGAAGACGATGCGACAAAGAGTGATTGCCTGCCCGATTATCCAGAATCAGGGCCAATATTTGCTGTGCAAAATGCCGCAAGATCGCGGTGTTTTTCCCGGCCAGTGGGCGCTTTCCGGCGGCGGCATTGAGCCGGGCGAAACCATGGCAGAAGGGCTGCGGCGTGAGATCCGAGAGGAGTTGGGCGAAGCGCTGATTATCTCGCACATCGAACCGTGGACCTTCCGCGATGACGTCCGGGTGAAAACCTACGCCGACGGCAGCAAAGAGCAGGTGTATATGATTTACCTGATGTTTGACTGCGTCAGCGAAAACCGCGAGATAACCATTAACGAAGAGTTTGAGCAGTATGCGTGGGTCAGCCCGCAGGATCTGGCTAACTATGACCTGAACGAAGCCACCGCCGCGACGTTCCGCGATAAAGGCCTGCTGTAATGCATTGGGCGGCCCGAAGGCTGCCCGGTACAACTAGCGCATCGCGTTGTAGATCGCCTGCTGAATTTTGGCGGTCTGCTCATCCACCGGCTCTGTCTCCAGCCCCTGAGCGGTCGCATCTTCAAAACGCTGCTTTTGCGCCGCCAGGCGCATCCGGGCGCGCTCAACTTCTTCCTTCTGGCGCTGTACTGCCGGGGCTGAACTGCAGAAGCTGGCGAGGAATTGCTTCCTCAGCGAAGTCAGCTTTTGCCCTTTCTTCATACCTAGCTCGGTGGAGCCAATTAGCCTGCGGCAGGGCCGGGCCTCATCCATTTGCGGCCGGTATTGCAGCAAAATAGTCAACACATCCCGGTAGTCCGCCGCCAGCGCCTGCTCGGCAAAATAAACTTTCCAGTTCATCCCGCCCTGCATGAAAAGCCGCACAATACGGGCGTCGTTGCGGTTAATCGCCGCACGCAGGTTATTTTCATCCCAGCTGATGCCCATGTTGGCCAGCATATCGCGCGGGCTGTTGTTTTCCGGGCGCTCTTTCTGCTGCACCGGCGTGCTCACAATCGGAGCCGTCACCGTCACTTCTGGCTTTGAAGACATATCGCTTAACAAGTAGAGACCAACCACCGCTACCGCCACAACGGCAATCCCTACCGATGCCCAAAGCGCGGTAGAGATAACGCTGGTTGTATCATGCTGCTTTTTGGCCGCGCGTGGGTCGAAACGCTCGATGGACTCTCTGATCTCTTCCGGGTCACCGCCCTGTGCCGAGTGGTTTTTACGCGCCTGCTCAAGATAGTTCTGTAGCGTGGCGTCATCAGCGTCTAACAAAGCGGAAGGATTAACTTTGGTGCGGCCTTCGCTAAAAGCTTTCTGTACCGGGCCGCTGATTTCACCGAAATAGCTATCCAGCAAAGCCACCTGCACGGTGGACAGCGGCTGCTTGTGCATCAGGTCATTGCGGATTTGCCTGGTGCCATCGAGGAAGATTTGCAGGGTTTTACGCTGGTCGATAAGAAAGCCCAGCTGCGGCGAGTTTTGGTAGATTTTCGCGTAGTGATGGGCGAACTCTTTCTTGTCCACCAGCATCAGCGCCAGCTCGCTAAACTTCATCCCGCTCAGCACGTCGCCCCGTTCGCCTCGCTTCAGCCAGCGGCGAACCTTATCGGCACCAAACTGGTTTTTGAGCTGATTCACCAGGTCAGCCTGGCTTTCCCACGCCTGGTTCACCAGCCCTTTTAGCATCAGTTCAATGGCGCGCATTTGCTGCTGGGCGCCTTTCTGCAGGCCGTCAACATCTGAGGATAACTCGGTGGAATAGCCCAGCAGCGGCTGCTTGAACCGCACATGCTCAAGATAGCTGGTGAAGCGCAGGGCGGCGAGCAGCTGGTTTTGGCTGACCTCCTGCCCGCTCTCATACTGCGGCACCAGCTGCTGCAAATGGCGCAGCAGCAGCGTAAATTGTGAAATCTCGGAGTCGTTAAGATTCAGCCGTTTCGCCACCGCGCCCCAGCTGCCAAGCGCCATACGAGCCTGCTCCAACTGCTGGAAAAACCACTGCGGATCTTTGCCTTCGGCGGCACGAATGTTCAGTAAGGGCAGGATCTGGAGCGAAGCCTGCCGAATAATCCCCAGACACGTCTCAAAGTGCTCCCGCATCTGCAATGTTGCGCTGCTCATGATAGTCCTTTGTCGATGTCCGGCCTTATGCTGCCGAACGCAGAAAAAACTGCTTTTTCCGCCCCAGGCGGCTATTTTTTTATGGTTATTAATGCCAAGGCCAAACTTCGCCATTACAGCCGAGTGTAAAACAGCTAAATAATAATCAATGGCGATAAAAGGAGCGATTTAGTCAGGCATTTTCAAATCTCACAGTCGACGATTTCACCCAACCTTTTGAGGGCAGCCTCGGTGACGGCGTTGCACGGCAAAGAATAGTTCAGCCGCAGGCAGTTACGGTATTTACCGGAGGCCGAAAACAGCGAGCCGATCGCAATATGGATTTTAGCCTCCTTCAATGCGCTGCTAAGCCGCACGGCATCGACCTCTTCCGGGAGTTCTATCCACATCAGGAAGCCCCCCTGAGGCCGGCTGACGCAAATACCGCAGGGGAAATATTGCCGCACGCGACAGGTAAAGACGTCCAGGTTGCGCTGATAGTGCTGGCGCATGCGTCTGAGATGGCGGTGATAGTGCCCGTTGCGAATAAACGCCGCTACCGCCTGCTGAGTGAAGGTGGCGCTGCTGCCTGTGCCGATGTATTTGGAGTGCAGCGTCCGGTCGAGGTAGCGCCCAGGCACTATCCAGCCCACGCGCAGCCCCGGTGCCAGCGTTTTTGAAAACGAGCTGCACAGCAGAACGCGGCCATCAACATCCAGGGATTTGATGGTCATCGGGCGCGGATACTCATAGGCCAGCTCGCCGTAAACATCATCTTCGATAATGGCGATATCAAAGCGCTGCGCAAGGTTCATCACCGCTTTCTTGCGCGCATCCGGCATGATGAATCCCAGAGGATTATTGCAGTTGGCCACCAAAATGACGGCTTTTATCGGCCATTGCTCTAACGCCAACTCCAGCGCCTCGAGGCTCATGCCTGTGACAGAATCGGTAGGGATTTCAACAACTTTAACGCCGTATCCGCGCAGCATTTGCATGGTGCCGTGAAACGACGGGGACTCGACCGCCACAATGTCCCCCGGCTCACACACCGCGCGAATCGCAATCGACAGGGCTTCATGGCAGCCGTTCGTCACCACGATGTCGTCGGCATTCACCACGCAGTTGCTGTCCAGCATCAGGCGGGCAATTTGCTCGCGCAGCGCTTTCACGCCGAACATGCCGTCGTAGCCCAGCAGTTCAGGCTCCTGATACTGCGCGAGCCGCCCCATCTCTCGCCAAAGCGGCTTGATTGTCGACTGGGTAAGGTCCGGCGAGCCGCTGCCAAAAGCGATCACTTCACAGTTCTGCCGGGAGTTCACTAATTCCAGCACCGCATCCCACTGCGTCACTTCGACCGGCCGCTGTACCGGACGCGTTAAACGCGGCACGGGAGGAACCGCTTTGCGCGGCGCAACAAAGTAGCCGGAACGCGGCTGGGGGGAAATCAGCTGCTGATCTTCCAGGACGTGATAAGCCTGCTGCACGGTACTGATACTGACGCCGTGCTCACTGCTCAGGCTACGAACCGAAGGCAAACGCTCCCCGCTTTGATAAAGCCCTTGCTCAATACGCCCGGCCAGAAGCGTGGCGAGATGTTGGTAACGCGTCATGCTGTATCCTCACCGGAAACCATACAGAAGGAAAAACCAATACAGAATGGCGCAATAAATGCCATTCAGCTCATGTTTTAGCCTTTCTGTATGTTAAAGAAAAGTGATTTTTGAATCTGTCTGCTTTTGCCCGCTCGCCGCATGATAACCCCAGAAAAACCGCGAGGAGTGATGCCATGGGCTTTGAAGAGAACCACCACCGTAGGCCGTTTTTTGGCCTGGTCATGCTTTACCAGTATTTTCGTCGTAGCCACCAGCGCCGTCGGACTTTACGCGCCCTGCGCGAACTCAGTCCTGAACAGCTCAGGGATATGGGGCTAACAAGAGATGACTTATCGCGCTGGGATTAACACATAAGCGGGGCCACAAACTGGCGCCGCTTTTTATTTACTGCTATCAAAGAGCATTCCCGGTAAAGACGAGTCAACACACTATGCAACTTCACACCCCTCGCCTGTCACTCAGCCAGCTTACCGAAGCCGACTGGCCGCTTTTTCGTTACCTGCAGCAGCAGCCGGAGGTAATGCGCTACGTCGACGAAAACCGCCCGGAGGAAGAGATCCGCCGCACCTTCGACGCTCGTCTCCCCGAATGGCAGCCGGGCAGCAGGCACTGGCTCTGCATGGTGATGCGGCATCTGAAAACCGGCGTGCCGATTGGCGTCACCGGTTTTATCCTGCGCGAGGACGATATAGCAGAAGTGGGCTTTTTACTCGACCCGTCGTTTCACGGGCAGGGCTACGGCTATGAATCACTGCTGGAGATTTGCGACTTTGCTTTTGCAGAGGCCGGTATCCGCAAGCTTGTTGCCACGGTCACCGCCGGAAATATTCCGTCAAAGAAAGTGCTGGAGAAAGTGGGGTTTCAGCAGGAAGGCACGCTGCGGGAAAACTACTGGCTGAATGAACGCTGGCAGGATGACTGGATTTTTGGCCTGTTGGCGCGAGAGTTCAGATAAAACACGGGCCGCTCGAGGCGGCCCATACTGCGTGATTCAGCGCTTAGTTGTAGATTTCAGCCACGCCGTACATTTTGTTATCACCACCGGCAGAGATGATGCGGATGGATTTCGCCCCGGCCTGCTCGGCTTTTTGCTGCAACTGGTGCTGCAGGCTGTCCAGGTTAGACGCGCCGCTGACCGATACGGTGCCCATTGTCTGGCTGGTAACTGACTGAGTTTCCGCTGCAAAACCGGAGAAGGAAGCGGCGAGAGTCATAACTACGGCAAAATATTTGATGCTTTTCATGATAATTACCTTTGCATTTTGTTTAGTTGGAAGGCTGACTGCCTTCGATGAAAGAAGAATAGCGCCGCACAACTTTTTTTGTTAGCGGAACAATTCGCTTATCTCTTTCAAAAAAACTGAATACAAAGTAACCATAATAAAAGCGACTCCGGCAAAGCCCGGAGCCGCAGGGCGATTACCAGCTCCAGCGCACGCCGACATTACCGGTAACTACCCGCTGGCGCTCGCCGCCGAGATTGGTCAGGTAGCCGGTCGTGGCGTACAGGCTGCCGTTCTGGCTAACCTGCGCCACCAGCCCCGCGCCGATTTGCCCGGCCGTTTGCCCAACGTTGTTGGCGATCGTCGTGCTGTCATCGAAAGCCGTTTCATCATCCTGCCCGAACGTACGCAGCACGTTGGCCCGCAGATAGGGCTTCCAGTTCACGCCGCTCGCCTCAAACGCCCACTGCAAACGGGCCCCAACCCGCCCCTGCCAGGTATTGCCGTTATTCCAGCTCACCTCAGAGACGCCATCATGCAGCGAATCCAGCGAGGTTCTCTGCCAGACCAGCTGCGCCTGAGGTTCAAGCGTCAGCCCTTCACCGAGGGTAACAGGCAGCCCCGTTTCAACGGAGCCGGTAACCGCATTACCGCTGGAAGAGGCGTTCACGCCGTTCACCGAATCCGTATTCAGCCGCAGCGCGCTGCCCATTAACACCGCGTCCGTATACCAGCCGGAAGCGGCAACCCGGGTCCAGTACGCCCCATAGTTATAGTTGTTCAACTGCAATTTCCCGACGCGCGAGCCCTGTTTCGCCAGCGCAAAACCATCGACGTCGCCGGTCGCTCTGGAGAAGCCGAACAGCACACCGGCATGATGAGTTGCGCCATTATCTTCGGTTGCGGTATACAAATCCTGGCCCAGCTGCAGCCCCCACAGCGTACCGTTGAACGAAGGATTAACGTCCCCGCTTTGATGAATATCCGCATGGCTTCCCCAGCTTCTGGCCCAGAAAGCCGGGGCTTTGTTATCGCCGTTTAGCAGGCTCTGTTCGCCCTGGCGGTCGTGGAAGGTGTCTATCTGCTGCAGGTTGAGCTGGCGGGCAACCGAGGGCGCTTCGGCGTACAGCGCGACTTCTGGTCGATAGACGTTCACCGTCTCATTGCCGTGCGAAGCATCCACGATGGACTGAGGCGTTTCTTCCGCCGGGGTGACCGACGTTGTCGAATCTGGCACCACGGAATTACGCAGATACCAGCTCCCGCCGCTGCCGTCAGAGACGCCGCCCCTGGCGAGATAGTAGGAATACGCCCCGGCGCTAACTGTGCCGCCCGAAAGCTTGAAGGCGTTTGCCGAGCTGGTCGCGCCGTTGGTGGTCTGCACCACCTGAATACCGTCTATGGCAGTTTGCGCCCCGGCCCCGCCAATATTAGTGACCTTCAGCGTACTGCTGCCGGAAGCGCTGCCGCCGCTCACGATCAGCTTGTCGGACGCGGCTCCGTCGCCCGCCAGCACCGTGTTCAGCGCAATCACGCCGTTTTGGCCGCTATAGTTACCGGCTACGGTCAGGCTGTTCCCCACGCCGCTGCCGCCCAGCTGCACAAATCCCGCGTTGGTCAGGTTACCGTTAATCTGGAAATTGCCCTGTGGAC
This sequence comes from Cedecea sp. P7760, assembly GCF_013386425.1. NCBI lineage: Bacteria > Pseudomonadati > Pseudomonadota > Gammaproteobacteria > Enterobacterales > Enterobacteriaceae > Cedecea > Cedecea sp. P7760. The sequence continues at coordinate 70,996 of NZ_JACARU010000046.1, forward strand.
CAGCAGAAAGCGACGACAGAGCATTGGCCGCTCCCAGCGTTCCGCTGTTAGTCACGTCGCCATTTACCGTGCCGTAGCCGCCAAACGTGGCTCCGGCCGCAACGGTAGCGCCGCTGGCAAGGGAAGCCGAAGCGTGTGAGCTATCGCCGACGATAAGCGTCCCGCCATTGACGACCGTCCCCCCGGTGTAGCTGTTCACGCTGTTAAAAAGTAACGTCCCGGTCCCTGCTTTTTCTACCGCACCGCTCCCGCTTATCGTGCCCAGATACTCGCCCTGATTGTTTTGCAGGAAGCGCACCAGCCCGGTGTTGCTCACAGAAAGCGGCAGATTGGTTGAGTTTGCCTGCAGCGTCGCGCCGTTGCTTACCGAAGCCGTCACGGAAGCCGTACTGGTACCGAGCGTGCCGGTGAGATCCAGCGTTCCGCTTTGCACGAGGGCGGTGGTGAACGCACCGGTGCCAGCCCAGGTCCAGTCGCTGCCCGTCATCGTCAGCGTCTGGAAGTTGGTAAAGGCGCTAGAGGCCGTTCCCGTGCCTTCAAGCGTCACGCTGTTGTTACCCCGTCCGCCGTCAGAAAGACCAACAATCTGCGACCCTGTCTGCAGGATCAGCGAAATGCTGCCGTTGCCGCTGAGAATTGCCGTGCCGCTTCCGCCCTGAATCAGCCCGGCATTGGTAATGGTGATATTGCCGTTGGTGGAGCGAATACCGATCCCGTTATTGCTGATAATCTGCCCACCGGCCAGGTTATTGATCGTGGTGTTAAAGCTGCTGCCGAGCGTGTTCGCCACCACGCCATCCACGCTGCCGCTGGAGGACGCCGTGCCTTTGGCCTGAATCAGCCCGCTGTTATTTAGCGTGGCGTTGTTGCCCTGTAAAAACACCGTGGGCGCGTCCCGTCCGGAAGTGGTCAACGTCCCGCTGTTGTTCACCGTGCCGCTGCCCCCCAGCAGCGAAATCGCCCTGGCGTTATTCCCCGATGTGGAGATCGTCCCGGTATTCGTGATGGTATTTCCCGCCGCGCCAGGATTGCTCTGCCCCCAGGCGGCGGTCATGCCGTAAGAGTTGTTGCCGCTGGTGGTGATGGTGCCGTTGTTGATCAGCGTATTGTTATTGCCGTTGGCCGCCATGCCGTCGTTGTAGGCCCCGGTAGTAGTCAGCGTGCCCGCCGCGCCGTTAGTCAGCGTATTGTCGTTGTTCAAGCCAAGCAGCAACGCCCCACGGTTCGCTACGCCCGTACCGTTGCCGGTGAGGGTAAGCGCCCCGTCGTTGTTAATCACGCTGTTGCTGTCCACGGAGAATGGCGTCGCCTGGGTGGGCAGCGAGTAGCTGCCGGTGGCGGTTGAGTCGAGGTTAATCGTGACGTTGCTGCTGCCCGCAGTGGCTACAACGGGCGCCATGCCCGAGCCGCTGCAGGTCACGGTGTCCCCGGTGTTCGGCGTTTGCGACGAACAGGCGGCGGAGGCTGAAAAGGGAAGCACGCCGGTGAAACCGGCCAGACAGACGGGAACCAGAGTCAAAACCTTATTTTTCATACTTACTCTCACTGCAAGAAAGTTAAACCAAGGTTTAGCGTTCCCTGCGGCCTTGTCGCGATTCGGGCAAATTGTCCATTGGAAGATTTGGGGCAGGAGAAATCCTCACCCGGCACTTAACTATAGAGCCGGATGGAGATTTAAGAGGCTGATGAGGCAGGTTTTATCGGTTTATTTCACCGAAAAGAGAGCGCGGTCAGAATTCAGTGCGGGAGAAGCCGGTCATCTCGGTCAACTCCATTTCACGGCCCAGGGCGGTCATCGGGTGGACAATCACCAGGCCACGAACGGTTTTCTTGAGCTTGCCCATATCGGCCTGCTCTTTTTTGGTAATCGCACGCTTGTACGGCAGCGCCATCAGCTTCTGCGCTTCTTTGCTCAGCTTCTGGTTACGTACCGCCTGGAGGCGAGCGATTTCAATTTCCAGCTTCTGCCGCTCTTTTTCCAGCTCGGCATATTTTTCCGCTTCGTTGATCAGGTGCAAATCTGGCATTTCGTGGCGGATAGCGTCCAGACGATCGCTAAGGCGTTTAATTTCTGATTTTTCGATTTCTTTCATTTTGACTTACCGTGAATAAAGATGGCTTGCTGGCAAGGATACACGATCCTGAGGGACAGGGCGAAAGGCGGCTATTTTTGGAAGGCTTTTTTTAAGCTGATCCGGGAGATCAGCTCTGTCAGGGAAAGTACCATCGTGGACCGGACTATCTGCATGTAGCGCTGACGCTGCATCGCCAGCAGCTCCGGATCGCTGCCGTCAACGAAGGTCGGCGTCGGCGGCAGCGCCGTGACGCAGTGCAGCTCGCCGAACGGGCCAAGCATTTCGTCATCGGTGAAGCTGTACTCGTTGCCGTCATGGTTTAGCTCTTCGCGCAGCGCCATCAGCAGCTCGCAGTCTTCGTACTCAGCGCGGTTCAGCACGCCCAGCCCGTAGATAAGCTTCAGCCGTACCGAGAGGTCGCCCAGCGGCCCGTCGCCGTCCAGCAGCGGCTCTACCGCATATTTCACCGCGTAGTCGTCCTTGCGGAACACCTGTAGCACCAGGATATTTACCGCTTCGGTTAACAACTCGACGGCAGCAATCAGCAGGCTTCGTACGGTTTTGCCGGCATTCAGTCGCTCAAGCACGCGGTTTTCAAAGGCCTGGGTTTCTTCCATTTTTGCCTGCATCACTAAACATGTTTCAGGCGCGGCATCCACCGCGCCTGCATAGGGTTACGCTATGGCGTTATACGCCTTCACCGCCTCGGTCACGGCTTCGCTATTTGCATCCAGACCGGACACTTCCGCCAGCGCGGCCTGCGGGCCCTTATCAGCCAGCAGCTGCTTCAGCTCCTGAGCCTGCGGGTCCTGCTCGCTGTGGTAGTGCATTGCCGCCGCAATCCCTTTGATCAGGTTCACGTGCGGTAAGCCGTACTCAATGGTGCCGAGCAGCGGCTTGACGAGGCGATCGCCGGCGCTGAGTTTGCGCAGCGGCTGACGGCCAACGCGCTCCACGTCGTCCTTCAGGTAAGGGTTTTCGAAACGACCAAGGATTTTCTTGATGTACGCGGCGTGCTTGTCGGCTTCAAAGCCGTAGCGCTTAATCAGCACCGCGCCGCTCTCTTCCATCGCCCCTTTCACTACGGCGCGCACTTTCTCATCAAGAATCGCATCGCGGATAGTCTGGTGCCCGGCCAGCTGACCGAGGTACGCGGTTATAGCATGCCCGGTATTCAGCGTGAAGAGCTTGCGCTCGACAAACGCCATAAGATTATCAGTAAGTTCCATGCCAGGAATGTTCGGTAGCTCACCTTTGAACTGGGTTTTATCAACAATCCACTCGCTAAAGGTTTCCACGGTCACTTCCAGCGGGTCGTTGGTGGCAGACTCGGACGGTGGAACGATGCGGTCAACCGCAGAATCGACAAAGCCAACGTGCTGCTCAACCCACGCCCACGCCTCAGCGGACAGCGCTTTTTTCACGTGCTCTTTCAGCTGGCTGGTGCCGCGCACCATGTTTTCACAGGCGATAATGTTCAGCGGCGCGTCGTTGCCGTTGGCGCGACGCAGCTCCAGGCCTTTAGCAAGCGTTGGCGCGATGCGCTCCAGCACAACCGGGCCCACGGCGGTGGTGACCAGGTCTACCTGAGAGATGAGCGCGACCACGTCGTCGCCGATGCTGCTGACGGCATTCACGTTGGAGACGGTATCAATCTGCTGCTGCTCGCCCACTACGTGAACCTGGTAGCTGTGACGCGCGTTCAGCGCATCCAGAACCACCTGGTTTACGTCGGCAAAAGTCAGCTGCAGACCGGCGTCTGCCAGCAGTTTACCGATAAAGCCACGACCGATATTACCTGCACCAAAATGTAATGCTTTCATTGCGTTAACCTTCCTGATTATTTCACCCGTGAGGGCTGGGGTAAGGATACTGTATGCGAATCCCCTCACCCTAGCCCTCTCCCCAAGGGGGAGAGGGGATAATGCTTTGCACCTGTTGTTCCCCCTCGCCCCTCCGGGGAGAGGGTTGGGGAGAGGGGCAAACCCTTATTTCTTACCGGCCAGCAGATCCAGCACTTCCTGGACGCTGGTGGTGTGCGCCAGGCGCTCAATGACCGACTCATCATCCAGCGCGTTGGTCAGGCTGGTGATCACCTGGATGTGCTCGTTATTGCGGGCCGCAATACCGATAACCAGGCGGGCAATGTCTTCCGGCTCTTCGCCGAAGTGCACGCCTTCAGGGTACTGGCAGAACACCACGCCGGTTTTCAGCACGCGGTCTTTCGCTTCCACGGTACCGTGAGGAACCGCGATACCTTCGCCCAGGTAAGTTGGAGTCAGTTTTTCGCGCTCAAACATTGCGTCCACGTATTCCGGCTGCACGTAACCACCGTTCACCAGCTGCTCACCGGCAAAGCGAATCGCTTCTTCTTTGGTGCTGGCTTTCAGGCCGAGGAACACGTTACCCGCGCCCAGCTTGAAGACGCCTTCTTCGCTGGAAACAAAGCTGTCTTCCAGGCTGTGCATCACCTTCACTTCTTTGTCGCTCAGGTTCTGAGAGGCCAGCAGACGCTCAACCAGGTTGGCGTACAGGCTGCTGTCGAGGAAGTTGGTCAGGGAGATATGCTGCGCCTGTGGCACCTGGCGCATTGCACGCTCGGTCAGGTCGCGGTGGGTAATCACCAGGTCAACGTCGTCCGGCAGGCTATTGATAGCGCAGTTGGTCACGGAGATATTTTTCAGGCCAGCATCGCTCACTTTCTTACGCAGCACGCCTGCACCCATGGCGCTGGAGCCCATACCTGCGTCGCAGGCTACGATGATTTTACGCACGTGGCTCAGGTCGTTAGACAGACCAGCACCTACCGCCAGCGGCGCTGCGCCACCTTTGGATTCAGCCTTCATTTCCTGCATACGGCGAGCCGCAGCTTCGATGTCGTCTTCTTCTTTCACTTTGCTGGTTTTCAGCAGGATGGCGGAGACCACGAAGGAAACAACCATTGCCGCACAGATAGCCGCGATGTTAGCGAAGTACGCGCCTTTCGGGGTCATCGCCAGAACTGCCAGGATAGAACCCGGGGAAGCCGGAGACACCAGGCCGCCGTTCAGTACGGTCAGGGTGAACACGCCGGTCATACCGCCGAGGATAACGGCCAGGATCAGACGTGGGTTCATCAGCACATACGGGAAGTAAATTTCGTGGATACCGCCCAGGAAGTGGATGATAGCCGCGCCGCCCGCAGACTGCTTAGCGTTACCGCGACCGAAGAACATGTATGCCAGCAGGACGCCCATACCCGGACCCGGGTTCGCTTCAATCAGGAAGAAGATGGATTTGCCCAGCTCGTGGGACTGCTGAATCCCCAGCGGCGAGAAGATACCGTGGTTGATGGCGTTGTTCAGGAACAGGATTTTCGCCGGTTCTACGAAGATGGACGCCAGCGGCAGCATGTCATGCACAACCATGAAGTTAACGCCCGCCGCCAGAATTTTGGACAGGACTTCAACCGCAGGGCCAATACCCATGAACGCCAGAATCGCCAGGATCATCCCGATGATACCGGCAGAGAAGTTGTTCACCAGCATTTCAAAGCCGGATTTGATTTTACCGTCGACCCATTTGTCGAAGTGCTTGATTGCCCAGCCGCCCAGAGGCCCCGCAATCATTGCGCCGAGGAACATCGGCATGTCAGCCCCGACGATAACGCCCATAGTGGTGATAGCACCCACTACGCCGCCGCGGTCACCGCCAATCAGGCGACCACCGGTAAAGCCGATCAGCAGCGGCAGCAGGTAAGTGATCATCGGGCCTACCAGCTTCGCCAGCGTTTCGTTTGGCAACCATCCGGTAGGAATAAATAAGGCCGTGATAATACCCCAGGCGATAAACGCCCCGATATTTGGCATAACCATATTGCTGAGGAAACGACCAAAGCTTTGCACTTTGATCTTGATATCGGATGACATACACATACCCCTTGTTGGTGTTCCGCGCTGAAAAGCAGCCCGAGGTTTATTGTTAACGTAGCGGCAGGGTCGCCGGCCTTATGCAGTAAGTGACGCGAATCTGGCACTGAATCGTTAAGCTGTCCAGCCAGCGCCCTATTATGTGACTCAGATCACTAATAATCGGGGATCACCCAGCCACATTGAGTGATGGTGATCACATAATGGTTGTGTAAAAAAAGTACACCGAGGAATTTTTAACCCTGATTGACCTTTTAATGTGACTAACATCACATTTAGTTATGACGTCTTTGTTATTTATTTGTGATTTACATCACAAAGTATTTTGAGGGGGACTAATCCTAATGTGATCCAGTTAAAATCTGGGCGTTGACAACATAAGAAGGGCAATCACGGGATGAAAGTAAATTACAGCGAGGCGGCGGGTAAAAAGCGCGACGTTGAATGCCGCGCTTGTGTGAAGAATGAAAGGTTATTGAGCTAAGTCCGCGACAATGCCGCGCGCCTGAGCAAACAGCTGCTGGTAATGGGCATCGCTATCGCCAATCCCCTCTTCCACGCCGATGGTGTTATAGAGGAAATCGATTTTTGCATCCTGAACGCCCAGGTAGCCCATCGACCCGTCGATAAAATCGGTCATGTTCTTTTCCCAGCCGTACTTCACAAAACCTGCCTGCGAGCCGCCGACCAGCGCCACCCAGCGGATTTTCTTATTCCCCAGCGTGCCGCCCGGCCCGTAGCCCAGGCCGTAGTTCCACACGCGGTCCAGGTAGCCTTTCAGCATGGCCGGGAAGCTGTACCACCACACTGGGAACACCACGACCACGGTGTCTTTATCTGCTAACTCGCCAAACAGGCGGTGAACCTCCGGGGAATACTGCTTCTGCGGGTTGTTCCAGTCCGGCTCGTCGTCCACGCCAAGCGAGGGATTAAAGCCGCTGCGGTAAAGATCGAACGAAGAGACGTTAATGCCGCGTTCCGCCGCCTCGCCCTGAATTTCCTGTACCACCTGCGCGGTTAATGAGTCGCTGCGCGGATGGGCCCAAACGATATACATATTCTCTGATTTCATGGAGTTATCTCAGCCTGTTGGGAAGTAGCCACCACTTTACGGCCGCTGGATAATTCTGTAAAACGTAGTATTTGAGATGAGTTAATGAAGGATTTTCACTAATGGCGCTGAATTTTTCCGACTTCGCGACCTTTATCGCCGTGGCGCGACACAAAAGCTTTCGCGCCGCCGGCGACGAGCTGGGGCTTTCTCCGTCGGCGATCAGCCACGGCATCAAACAGCTCGAGCAGCGCCTGAAAATCCGGCTGTTCAACCGCACCACCCGCAGCGTGTCTCTCACCGAGGCTGGCGCTAACCTTTACGAGCGCCTGCGCCCGGCCTGTGACGAAATTCATACCATCCTCGACGAGGTGAACTCGTTTCGCGACACGCCGATGGGCACCCTCAAAATCAACAGCTCACGGCTGGCTGCACGCACGGTTTTAATGCCGCTGGTGGCCGGATTTATCCGCCGCTATCCCGACATCAAAGTGGAAGTCACCACCGACGACAGGCTGGTGGATATCGTGAAGCAGGAATATGACGCCGGTATCCGCCTGATAACCACGGTGGAAAAAGACATGATTGCCGTGCCGATTGGCCCGAAGGCAAAGATTTGCGTCGTCGCCACGCCGGAATATCTTGCGAGCTACCCGGCTCCGGCTCATCCCCGCGAGCTGGTCAATCACTGCAGCGTTATTTTCCGCTATCCAAGCGGCCGCCCCTACTACTGGGAGTTTTACGGGCCGGAAGGCAAACTGGAAGTGACGCCGTGCGGCAATATCGTCGTCGACGATCTCGACTCCGAGCTGGAAGCGGTGCTGTGCGGGGCGGGCATTGGCTACCTGTATCAGCAGCAGGTAGAAGAGCATCTCGCAAGCGGCAGGCTGGTTTCGATGCTGGAGGAGTGGCTGCCCGACCTTCCACCGTTCCAGTTCTATTACCCAGGCCGCCAGTACATGCCCAGCGCGCTACGCGCCTTTGTCGACTACATAAAAGGGGCGTAGACTTTTTCAGCAATGTTGGGTATCTGTTTCATACTTACCTCAAGTTGGCAAAAACGGATAATGTCATGAAACTGATCGGCAACTATACCAGCCCCTTTGTTCGAAAGATCTCGGTCATCCTGCTGGAAAAAGGCCTTAGCTTTGAGTTTATTAACGTCAACCCGTGGACAGGCGACAGCCCGGCCCCGCAGTACAACCCGCTCGGCAAAGTGCCGGCGCTTATCACCGATGAAGGCGAGCGCTGGTTTGATTCGTCGATCATCGCCCAATACCTCGAGCTGCTGAACATCGCGCCAGAGCTTATCCCGCACGACCAGAAAGCGGCGCTGCATGTACGCCAGCTTGAAGCATTATCCGACGGGATCATGGACGCGGCGTTAACTTCCGTGCGTGAAAAACTGCGCCCGGCGGAACAGCAGTCTGAAGAGGTGCTGATCCGCCAGCGCGAGAAGATTGGCCGCGCCCTCGATCTATTGGAAGAATACGCCGCCGACGGCACGCTGACCGCCGAGCCGCTTAATCTGGCCAATATTTCTGCCGCCTGCGCGGTGGGCTACCTCAATTTCCGCCGCGTCGCGCCGGGCTGGTGCGTCAATCGCCCGCACCTGGTCAAGCTGGTCGAACAGCTGTTCCTGCGCGAGAGCTTTGCGCGTACCGAACCACCCGCGGCATGATCTGCTGCCAGGACAGGGGACGTTGTCCCCTGTAATATTACTCACAAATTTCCTAATCCAGTCCCTGCCATGACGACAGCTCAAACACTTTTTAGCCATCTTCCGGCGACCGACCGCCTGCTGCGCGATGCCGCCTTTACCGCCCTCCTTGCCGAGTTCGGCCACACCCGCGTGGTGGCAACGCTGAGAATGCTGCAAAGCGAAGCGCGCGAGCACATTCGCACGGCGAGTAAGCTGCCGGACTGGAGCGAGGACTGGGCAAAGAAAACGCGTGACGTGCTCGAGGCCAGCCAGCGCAGCGCTCTGCTGCCGGTTTTCAACCTGACCGGCACCGTGTTGCACACCAATCTCGGGCGTGCGCTACAGGCCGAGGCGGCCATTGATGCAGTAAGCGAAGCCATGCGCTCCGCCGTAACGCTGGAATATTCACTGGACGACGCAGGACGCGGCCACCGCGATCGCGCCATCGCCGATCTGCTTTGCGAGCTGACCGGCGCGGAAGATGCCTGCATCGTCAACAACAATGCGGCAGCGGTGCTGCTAATGCTGGCGGCCTGCGCAGTCGGCGGCGAAGTAGTGGTTTCGCGCGGCGAACTGGTGGAAATTGGCGGCGCGTTTCGCATTCCCGACGTCATGCGCCAGGCAGGCTGCACGCTGGTTGAAGTCGGCACCACCAACCGCACGCACCTGAAAGACTACCGCGCAGCCGCGAGCGAAAACACCTCGCTGCTGATGAAGGTGCACACCAGCAATTACCACATCGAAGGCTTCACCAAAGCAGTTAGCGAGGCCGAGCTGGTTACGCTGGGCAACGAACTCAACCTGCCGGTCGTCACCGACCTGGGCAGCGGCTCGCTGGTAGATTTAAGCCTGTGGGGCCTGCCGCCGGAGCCGATGCCGCAGCAGCTGATTGCCGACGGCGTGAGCCTGGTGAGTTTCTCCGGCGACAAACTGCTCGGCGGCCCGCAGGCCGGGATCATCGTCGGCAAAAAGGCGCTTATTGAACGTATTCAGAGCCACCCGCTGAAGCGCGCGCTGCGCGCCGACAAAATGACGCTGGCGGCGCTGGAAGCCACGCTACGGCTGTATCAATACCCGGAAACGCTGGTGGAACGCCTGCCAACCCTGCGCCTGCTAACCCGCAGCGCCGAAGACATCCATCTGCAGGCCAGCCGCCTGCGGCCCGCATTTGAACAGCGTTTTGGCGAGCAGTTCGATGTGCGCGTTGAAGCGTGCCTGTCGCAAATCGGCAGCGGCTCTTTGCCCGTTGACCGCCTGCCTGGCGCGGCCCTGACCTTCACGCCGAAAAACGGACGTGGATCAACGCTTGCCTCACTGACGCAAACCCTGCGCGAGCTTGAAAGGCCGGTTATTGGCCGCATTGCCGATGGCCGACTGTGGCTGGATTTACGCTGCCTCGAAAACGAAGCGCTGCTGCTGGAGGGCATTACCCTGTGATTATTGCCACCGCCGGGCACGTTGACCACGGCAAAACGACCCTTCTCCAGGCGCTGACCGGCGTGAATGCTGACCGCCTGCCTGAAGAGAAAAAGCGCGGTATGACCATCGACCTCGGCTACGCCTACTGGCCGCAGCCGGATGGCCGTGTGATTGGCTTTATTGACGTGCCAGGGCACGAAAAATTTCTGGCCAACATGCTGGCGGGCGTCGGCGGCATAGATCATGCGCTGCTGGTCATCGCCTGCGACGACGGCGTGATGGCGCAAACCCGCGAGCATCTGGCGATTTTACAGCTGACGGGCAACCCGCAGGTAACCGTCGCGCTAACCAAAGCCGACCGGGTGAGCGACAGCCGCATTGCAGAAGTCCGCGATGAAGTCGCCGCTCTGCTGGGCGATACTTTGGCCGCAATCTTTGTGACCGCCGCCACCAGCGGTGAAGGCGTAGAAGCGCTACAGCAGCATCTTATCGGGCTAAGCGAACGTCCTCATGCCACCTCGCACCGCTTCCGCCTCGCCATCGACCGTGCTTTTACGGTTAAGGGCGCAGGCCTTGTGGTGACCGGCACGGCGCTGAGCGGCGAAGTTAACGTTGGCGATTCGCTCTGGCTGACCGGCGCGGATAAACCGATGCGCGTGCGCGGCCTTCACGCCCAAAACCAGCCGGTTTCCAGCGCGATGGCCGGGCAGCGCATTGCGCTGAACATCAGCGGTGACGCGGAAAAAAACGACATCAGCCGGGGCGACTGGCTGCTGAGCGAAAAACCTCTGCAGCCGATTGAGCGCGTTATCGTCGAACTGCAAACGCTGCAGCCGCTCCAGCAGTGGCAACCGCTGCATATTCACCATTCCGCACGTCACGTAACCGGGCGCGTTTCGCTGCTGGAAGGCAACCTTGCCGAACTGGTGCTGGATGTGCCGCTGTGGCTGGCGGACAACGACCGCCTGGTGCTGCGCGACATCAGCGCCCGCACCACGCTCGCCGGTGCCCGTGCCGTGCTGCTCAATGCCCCACGCCGCGGCAAGCGCCAACCCGCTTTCCTGAGCTGGCTGGCAGACCTGGCAAAAGGAGCCGATGACCCGCAGGCGCTGGAAGCACATCTGGCTCGCGGAGCCGTGCTGCTCAGCGAATTTTCCTGGGCACGCCAGCTAACAGCGGAAGGTCTTCAGGCTCTGCTCGATCAGCCGGGTTATCTGCAGGCGGGCAATGCGCTGCTAAGCCCGGATGTGGCCGCTCTATGGCAGCAAAAACTGCTCGACGTGCTGGCACGCTACCACCAGCAGCATGACGATCAGCCGGGGCCGGGCCGTGAACGCCTGCGCCGCATGGCGCTGCCCGCGGAAGACGAAGGCCTGGTTCTGTCGCTTATCGAAAGAATGCGCGCTGAAGGCCTGCTGATAAGCCGCCAGGGCTGGCTGCACCTGCCGGGACACGAGCCAGGTTTTTCTGCCACGCAGCAGGCGGTGTGGGACAAAGTAGACACGCTACTTGGCGACGAGCCCTGGTGGGTTCGCGACCTGGCTAAAGAAACCGGCGAGGAAGAACAGGCGATGCGTCAGCTGCTACGATCCGCCGCCCAGCAGGGGCTGGTCACCGCGATTCTGAAAGATCGTTATTACCGAAACGATCGCCTGCAGGCGTTTGCCGATCTGATCCGCGAGTTGGATCAAACTCACGGTGCCACCAACGCCGCCGACTTCCGCGACAGATTAGGCGTAGGCCGCAAGCTGGCGATTCAGATCCTGGAATATTTCGACAAAACCGGCTTTACCCGTCGGCGCGGCAACGACCACCTGCTGCGCGACAAGGCGCTGTTTACGCCTTCGCGCTAATCCCTCCTGCCGGAGAAGAGTTATTTCCCTCTTCTCCGGCGTTAATCCGTGAAGCACGTCGTAAAGCGGGCGGGAATCGGCGAAGAAACAGCCAGCCCGAACTACCCTTGTGGATGAACCATCACAAGGAGACGGCTATGACAAATAATCCTCCCGATACCCGTATTATCCCCGGCGAATATGGTTTCCCGCTAAAACTTAAACCCCGTTACGACAACTTTATCGGCGGCCAATGGGTTGCCCCGGTTGGCGGTCAGTACTATGAAAACCTCACCCCGGTGACCGGCCAGCCGCTGTGCGAAATCGCCAGCTCCGGCAAGGCCGACATCGACCTGGCGCTGGATGCCGCCCACGAAGCTAAAAAAGGCTGGGGGCAGATGTCCGTGCAGGAGCGCGCCACCATCCTGCTGAAAATTGCCGACCGCATGGAGCAAAACATCGAGCTGCTGGCTACGGCAGAAACCTGGGACAACGGCAAACCGATTCGCGAAACCAGCGCCGCCGACGTGCCGCTGGCCATCGACCACTTCCGCTACTTCGCCTCCTGTATTCGTGCCCAGGAGGGCGGCATCAGCGAGGTGGATAAAGACACCGTGGCCTACCATTTCCACGAGCCGCTCGGCGTGGTCGCACAGATCATTCCGTGGAACTTCCCGCTGCTGATGGCGAGCTGGAAAATGGCCCCGGCGCTCGCGGCGGGCAACTGCATCGTACTGAAGCCTGCGCGACTGACCCCGCTCTCCGTGCTGCTGCTGATGGAACTGGTTGGCGACCTGCTGCCGCCGGGCGTGGTTAACGTGGTGAACGGCGCGGGCGGCGAGATTGGCGAATACCTGGCAACCTCGAAACGCATCGCCAAAGTGGCGTTTACCGGCTCCACCGAGGTCGGGCAACAGATCATGCAGTACGCCACCCAGAACATTATCCCGGTCACCCTGGAGCTGGGCGGCAAATCTCCGAACATTTTCTTTGCCGACGTGATGGAAGAGGAAGACGCCTTCTTCGACAAGGCGCTGGAGGGCTTTGCGCTGTTCGCCTTCAACCAGGGCGAGGTCTGTACCTGCCCGAGCCGCGCGCTGGTGCAGGAGTCCATCTACGAACGTTTCATTGAGCGCGCGATCCGCCGCGTAGAAGCCATTCGCTCCGGCAACCCGCTGGACAGCCGCACCCAAATGGGCGCGCAGGTGTCGCAGGGGCAGATGGAAACCATCCTCAACTACATCGACATCGGCAAGAAAGAAGGCGCGGACGTGCTGACCGGCGGGCGTAGAAAAGCGCTGACGGGCGACCTGCAGGCGGGTTACTACCTCGAGCCGACCATTCTGTTTGGTAAAAACAACATGCGTGTATTCCAGGAGGAAATTTTCGGGCCGGTGCTCGCCGTCACCACGTTTAAAACCGTGGAGGAAGCGCTGGAGCTGGCGAACGATACCGAATACGGTCTGGGCGCGGGCGTCTGGAGCCGCAACGGCAGCCTGGCCTACAAAATGGGGCGCGGTATTCAGGCCGGGCGCGTGTGGACCAACTGTTACCACGCCTACCCGGCACACGCGGCGTTTGGGGGCTACAAACAGTCCGGGATCGGGCGCGAGACCCACAAGATGATGCTGGAGCATTATCAGCAGACCAAGTGCCTGCTGGTGAGCTATTCCGATAAGCCGCTGGGCCTGTTCTGAGGATTGCCCCTCACCCTGGCGGGGCTAAGCCTTAGTCACAAATACGTTCTATGAAGGATCGGCTAAGGTTCCGTTCACTTCCAGCCCTGGGTCGGAGAGAAAACGG